>CAZMXX010000024.1:0-18513 GCA_964570315.1 uncultured Anaerolineaceae bacterium
TTCGCTCCGGGTTGTGGCGGTCGTCTTCTACCGCCCACCTTGGCCCCTGGCCCCGCGCCTTCTCCACCGCCGCGTGCCGCACGCGCTCATCCTGCTGTTCGGCAAACAAGCCGGTCCCCCCGCCGCCGAAATTGCCGAACACAGCTTGCGCGCCGGGATTGCCGCCCGCGAACAGGCGATGATTTTTTCCGTGCTGGCGGGCAAATACGCCATGCGCGCCTTCGGTTTCGGGCAAGCCGTCCACCATTATCAACAGGCAATTGACTTGGCGGAAACGATGCCCCAAACCGCCGCCATTGACCCCTGGCTGCAACAGGCATATCAGGAATTGGGGCAGGCGCACGAAAATTTGATGGCGTGGGATGCCGCCCGCGAAGCCTACCGGCAATGTCGGGTGTGGGCGCAGCAGCGGGGCAATCGCACGGTGGCGCTGATGGCGCAATACCGGCTGGCGGCAATGCTGGGGCTGATTGGGCATCTGGAAGAATCGGCGGCGCTGACCGCGCGCATTTCAAAAGAATTGCCACCCGAAACGCCGACGGTGATTGTCCACGCCCAAACCCGCCTGCAACTGCTCTCCTCCACCCGTGAAACCCCGCCGACATGGACGGAATCGGGCTTTCCGGTCTTTCAGCCCAAACCGCTGCACGTGGAAAAACCGTGGCTGGCGTTGGCGAAATTTCTGGGCGATGAACAGGCGGCGCAAACGCTGAATCTGTACGGCTGGGCGCTCACCCTGCAAGGGGAAACGGCGGCGGCGGAAGAGACGCTGAATTATGCCGCCAATCTCGCGGAGGCGCAGCAACAGCCGGGATTGTGCGCCACCAGTTACCACCTTTTGGCGCAACTGTGGGATTTGCGCGGGGAATACGGCGCGATGACCCAATCGCTCAACCGGGCGCTAGCGTTGGTGGCAGACATTCCCCATCTGCGCTGGATTGTCATTTGGGGGCGCATCCATCGGGCGTATGTGGACGTGCGCCGGAACCGGCTCGACCGCGCCGCCGAGCGGCTGCATCAGTTGGAGGATGAACTGACGACGCACACCGCGTTGCGCTCGCACCGGCTGAGCGTGCAGGTGGGTCTGGGGTTGTTGGCGATGTTCCGCAATCAAACGGAAGATGCGGCGCGATATTTCGATACGGCGCTGGCAAATGTGGAGGATTTGTATGCCTCGAATTTTGTGGCGCTGTATGTCAGCCGGGCGCGATTGTTCCGCCACCGCCAAAAATTCGCCGAGGCGGAACACGCCATTGTGCAGGCGATGGCGTTCGCGGCGGAACGGGGCATGCTGGCAGATTACATCAGCGCGCTGGTGGAAGCCGCCCGCTTCGCGCAGGAAACCGGACAACCCGCCGATGTGCTCCATCTTTTGCAGCGCGCGGAAACGATGGCAACCCGCGCCGACCTGCTCCCGGCGCGACTCTCGGTGCGATTGGCGCTCTATCGCACCTTCAACCAACTGGCGATGCCCGAAGATGCGGCGTGGTATCGGCGGCTAGCGCGCACCGACCGCGACACCATCGCCGCCACCATCACCGACCCCGCCGACCGGGCGGCGTATCTCGCCCGGCGCGATTTGAGTAGTTTGTGATTCGTCATTTGTCATTCGTCATTCGTGCTTCGTATTGCGTGAAACGTGAGCTTGAACCTTGAACTTTGAACCGAAAACCTTAAACCGAAAACTCGAAACCCTCATCATCGTCATCCTCGCGCTGCTGCCCCTGCTTTTTTTCTGGCGGGTCATCACTCCCAACCCCGCCGACCGCCTGCATTTGAAAGCGGGCGATTTCACCGAGCAGTATTTCCCCCTGCGGGCATTTTCGGCGCGAGCGTGGGTCAACGGCGACCTCCCGCTGTGGAATCCGCACATTTTCGGCGGGCAACCGGGGCTGGCGGACATCCAATCGGGGGCGCTGTATCCGCCGCACATCGTGCAGGCGCTCGCGCTGGGCTGGTTGGGCAAGGGATTTCCGCTTTCGGCGCTGGCGTGGCAGGTCATTTTGCATTTTTCGCTGGCGGCGGTGGGGGCGTATCTGCTGGGACGATATTTGGCGCGGCACGCGGGCGCGAGCCGGCGCGTGGCGCGCTTCGTCGGAGTGATTGTGTCGCTCACCTTCACTTATAGCGGCTATCTCACCGGCTTCCCTGTTCAGCAGATGACCATTCTGCTGGTCAGCGCGTGGCTGCCCTGGGTGATGTGGACGCTGGCGCGCACACTCGACGCGGTGGCAGACGGATTGCCCGCGCGGGTATCGCTGGCGCGGGCGGGTTGGGCGGCGCTGGCGTTTGCGCTCGCCATTCTGGCGGGACACCCTCAAACGGTGATGTACATTTTCTATTTGATGGGGGTGTATTTCGTATTTCGTATTTCGTATTTCGTACCACGCGCAACACGGAACACGCCTCACGTTTCACGTTTCACGTTTCACGTTTCACTTTTAATTGTTGTCGGCGGGCTGATTGCCGCCGCGCAATTGTTGCCCACGCTGGCATTCATCCGCCGTTCCCTCCGCGCCGATTTGTCGTTCAGCGCGGTGTCGCGCGGATTACCCCTCAGCGAGCTGGTGTCGGTGCTGTATCCCGGCTACTTCGGCGGCTCGCCGGAATATGTGGGCATTCTGCCTCTGCTGCTGGTGGCGGCGGCGCTGGTGCTGAGCCGCCGAAAATTGCGCGGAACCATCCTCTTTTGGGCGGCGGTGGCGCTGGGGTCGCTGGTGCTGGCATTCGGCGCGAACACCTTCGCCTATCCGCTGGCGTATCTCACCCTGCCCGGCTTCGACGCGGTGCGCCAACAAGAGCGGATATTCCTCCTTTTCTCTTTTTCGATGGCGATTCTGGCGGGCTACGGCGCGCTCGCGCTGGCGACACCCTTTCCGAAATCTATGCAATCGGTGTGGAAAAATTTTGAGCGCAACGCCCGGCGGGTGGGCGCGGTGGCGCTGGCGCTGACCGGACTGTTCGTTTACGGCGCGGTGGCGGCTAACGTGCGCGGCGACGCGGTGAATCTGTTCAACGGCGTGCTGCGCCATCACATTTTCGGGCTGATAATCTTCGGCGGCGGATTGCTCATGCTGGCGGCTCGCCCGCGCCATTTTTGGCGGCGCGGCTGGGGGATGACGCTGGTGGCGGTCTGGCTGGCGTTCAATCTGTTCACCGTCAATTGGCAATTCAATTTGGAACGGCGGAACGCGGAACCCTTCACCCCGACGGGCGTCAGTCAGTTTTTGCGGGAACACACGGCGGGCGAGCCGGTGCGCATTGCGAGCGGCGGACTGCTCTCCGGCGGCAACAACGCCGCGATGGTCTTCGGGCTGGCAGACATTACCGGCAATACCCCGCTCCAACTGGCGAATGTGGCGGCATTTGCGGCGGAAATGCCCTCGTGGCGGCTGTGGCAATTGCTGAATGTGCGCTATGTGGTGGACACGCGCGACCTCGACAGCGCGGGGCTGGCGCGCCGTTTTGAAGCGGACGGGGTGAAGGTGTTTGAAGTGACCGACCCCTTTCCCCGCGCGTGGCTGGCGCACCGGCTGGTGCAGGGGAACGATTGGCGCGCGCTGGCAGCAGATTCCTTCGACCTGAAAACAACCGCGCTGACGGCGGAGCCGGTGACGGTGGCGGAAACGGATGCCCCGTCGGCGGTGACGGTCACAGCGGCGGGCACGGGGCAACTCGCGCTCGACGTGTCGGCGGGGGAGGATGGCTTGCTGGTGGTCAGCGAAATTTGGGATGCGGGCTGGCGCGCCACGGTGGACGGGCAACCCGCGCCGCTCATCCGCGCCGATGGGGTGCTGATGGGTGTGCCGGTGTCGGCGGGGCAGCACACCGTCACCCTGCGCTACCAACCGGCGGACTTCCGGCGGGGGGTGTGGCTGTCGGCGGCGGGATTGCTCATCGCGCTGGGATTGATTGCGTGGGGCAGTCGTCGGAAAAATGTCGGTTTCCGGCGGGAACAATAACGGGATGCGGCAACGTCACTGTGGTATGATGGACGCGGTCGGTTGCGAACTGACCGCTGAAAACCAAAAACTACAGGAGATTCAAAAATGAAAAAACTGCTTTTCGCCACCATACTCTTTTTGCTGGCGGCGGTCTCGATTGCCGCTGCACCGCCCGCGCAAGCCCCCGCCGGAGAAACATATGTGGTGCAGGCGAACGACTGGCTCAGCAAACTGGCGCTCAAATATTACGGCGACATGTTCGCCTACGATAAAATTGTCGCCGCCACCAACGCCAAAGCGGCGGAAGACCCCTCTTTCGCGGTGATTGACAATCCCGATGTGATTGAAGTGGGGCAAAAATTGTGGATTCCGGCAGCGGAAATCGACGACGCGACGGGGGTGTTGACCGTGGATATGCTGAAAAACGCGCAGTATGTCGGCATTTATGACCCTGCCATCCAACTTTCCGACGGGCATTATGAGGGCAAGCCCTTTGTGGAAGGGGGCGCATCCCGCCCCACCGTGGATTTCATTGATGATTTTTACGCCTTCGGTGATTTGAACGGCGACGGCATCAACGATGCGGTGGTTTTTCTGGCGGAAAGCAGCGGCGGGAGCGGCGTGTTCACCTACGCCGCCACGGTGTTGAACGAAAACGGCGCGCCGGTGAATGCAGATACGGCATTTCTGGGCGACCGGGGGGACCTCATCTCGGTGACGATTAAAAACGGCACTATCATGGTGGATATGGTCACGCAGGGACCGAACGACCCGATGTGCTGCGCCACGCTGGAGGTGGTGAAATCATTTACGCTGGAAGCGGACGGCGGATTGGTCGAACTGCCCGAAAAGGAAATCGGCACGGTATCGGCGGCGACGCTGGACGGCACAACCTGGGTGCTGGTCGGTTTCGACAACCCGATGAAGCCCACGCCCGTGCTCGCCGACCCGCCATCCACGCTGGTGGTGGACGCCGCCGCCGGGAAAATCAGCGGTTCGGGGGGGTGCAACAACTATTTCGCCGATTTCACGGAAGAATCGCCGCGCAAGCTGTCGGTGGGACCCATCGGCGCGACGCAAAAAATGTGCGCGGATGACGTCATGGCGCAGGAGCAAAAATTCCTATCGGCATTGCAATCCCTGCGCGGGTTTCAATTCCGGAACGGGCAGGTGCTGCTGAACACCGACGACGGGTTGGTGATTCTCGCGCCGCAAAAATAACCGTTTTGCCAAACCTGTATTTTCCGTATGATATCCTTGACAACTTTGCGTGGGAATTTTAGTTTTTTCAGCCGTAGGAATAACCCTTGTGGTCGCCAAAAACAGGGCGGAAACACCGGGGTTATTCCTACATCCAACCACCATACCGATGTGACGCAGTTGAGGATAACTTTACGCCAGCGAGGGCTCTTATGCGCATCAAATCCACTCGGCAAATGAATAAACTGTGGTGGGCATTATTTACCGCGCTGCTGATAACCACATTGGCGTGCGGGATAACCGCTCGAACGGAAAACAGCATCAACGCCGCCAAAGATTCGCTCGCAGAAAAGGCGGGGGAAGGATTGGGAACGCTGGGAGAATTGGCGAAAAATACCGCCAAAGATGCCGTCGCCTCTGCACTGCAATCGGTCAATATCGACAAATCTTTCAACCTGTCCATCCCCATCACCGACAGCGCGGTGAACAAAATCATCCAACTGAAGGAAAAAGCGAATCAACTCACGATAAATCAGACACTCATTGAAAATTTGCGGCTTTCATTCACCGGCGGGAATGTGGTTGTCACCGGCAACGTGAAAGACATTCTGTTCCAACAACTCAACTTGCAGGGCAGCAATCAACTGACCGTCATTTTCCGCCCCGAAGTCACCGACGGCAGCGTGCATCTTTCGCTCATTGAAGCGAAAATCGGCGACACCCCCGCGCCCGAATCGGTGTTTTCTGCCATTGAACAAACGCAAACTGCGGCAACCGACACCCTGCAAGAAATGGTCAATGCGGTGAAGGGCAATCTGGAAACGGAGGTGTCGAATACCGGCAAATCCGCCGTGGTGCAAGTGAACGATATTGTGATTGAAGAAGGTAAAATGACCGTCAAATTGGCGGTCAATATCCCATAACAGGGGGGTAAAATGTCTGTGCGTAAAAATTTGACCATTGCGGTCGCCAGCGACGAAAAAACGTATCTGACCGATTTTGTGGTGGCGGAATTGCAACGCCGGGGACACCGCACGGTGTTGTTCGGACCATTGGCAGGCGATGATTTGCCGTGGACGCGGGCGGCGGAAGCGTTGGCGAATGCGGTCGCCGGTGGTGATGCCGATGAAGGGGTGCTGTTCTGCTATACCGGCACGGGCGCATCCATTGCGGCGAACAAAGTGCGGGGCATCCGCGCGGCACTCTGCGGCGATGCCGAAACAGCGCGCGGCGCTCGCTGGTGGAATGATGCCAACGTGCTGGTGATGAGCCTGCGCGCCACCGCGCCCGAAATTGCCCGCGAAATTCTGGATGCGTGGTTCTCGGAAGCGGTGAAACCGGAAGAACGCGCCACCATCGCCCATTTGGAAGAGATTGAGGCGCGACAGGCATGAAAAAACCGCCGAAACATCCGGCGGTGAGTTTCAATCAAACACGGGAAGGGCGAAATGCCCTACTCCCATGTGCGCTCGTCGAGCACGGTGCGTGCAGTGGAAGCGATGCTCCCCGGCGCCACCAGTTCCACCACGTCTATCCGCAGGCGGCACGCTTGCCCAATGGCAGTGCGAGCCTCCTCCGCCAGCGCGTCACGGTCGGCAACATCGCCGGTGAGTTCCACCCGCACGTGAATATGATCGCGGGTATCGGGGCGGGTGATGACCGCCTGCGCCGCGCCGAGCTGCGGGAATTTCGCCAGCGCGCTTTTCAATTGCAGGGGATGCAGGAACATACCGCGCACTTTCACCGCGTCGCCCACACGCCCCATCCAACCTTTGATGCGCCAGAAATAGCCGTTTTCATCCGGTTCACCGAGGTACGCGCTCAAGTCACCCGTCCCCAGCCGAATCATCGGATAGGTTTTGTTGAAATTCGTCACCACCACCTGCCCCGGTTCGCCGGGGGGAACGGGCTGTCCGGTGGCGGGGTCAACAATTTCTACAATCATCGTCCGGGAGAGTTTCATGCCCGGTTCGCCGCCGGTATCATACGCAATAATGCCGAGTTCGGCGGTGGCATATGTTTGCGCCGTGCGCATCCCGAAACCTTCTTCAAAATATTTGCGCAATGACGGGGGATAGGGTTCCGCCGTGAATAACCCTTTTTTGATGGGGATGGACTCGGCAGCGAAACCCATCTCTGCCGCTTTTTCAAACAGGATTTTCAAAAAGCTGGGCGTGCCGACATACCCGGTCACCCCCAATTTCATCATAATTTCAACTTGATATTCGGTGTTTCCGGGTCCACTGGGGACAACCGTGGCGCCGGTGGTGCGAATGGCGGCATCCAAACGCAAACCGGCGGGGGTGAGATGATACATGAAGGTGTTGAAAACAATATCGCCCCGCCCCATCCCCAATTCGGTGAACACGGTTGAACGCCATTCTTCGGGGAATGCGCCCCCTTCGGGCTCAAACAACGGACCCGGCGAAACGAAAATATGCTCAATCGTTTCCGGAGGGAGCGCCAACCAGCCGCCAAACGGGGGCGATTCGCGCTGCATTTCCAGCAATTGTTCTTTGGTGGTCACGGGGATTTTGGGCAGGTCTTTGAACGACCGGATGTCCGCGGGAGAAACGCCCGCCGTATCCATCAGCCGCCGAAACGCGGGCGCATGGTTATATGCATGCGTGATAATTGTCTGTAAACGTTCATCAAATGACATCAGATTTCCTCCGTTTAACTCAACCAGCGTTTGCGGCGTTTATAGTGTTTGACATCCCGATAGCTTTTGCGCTGTCCCACTTCCGTCAGTCCCAAATAAAATTCGCGGACGTCGGCATTTTCCCGCAGATTGTCCGGTTCGCCGTCCATCACAATGCGCCCGTTCTCCATGATGTAGGCGTAATGCGCAATGTCAAGCGCGAGCAGGGCGTTTTGTTCCACCAGCAGGATGGTAGTGTTTTGCTCTTCGTTGATGCGTCTGATAATGTCGAAAATTTCCTGCACGAGCAACGGCGCCAGCCCCAACGACGGTTCATCGAGCATGACGAGTTTGGGTTTCGCCATTAATGCGCGCCCGATTGCCAGCATTTGCTGTTCACCGCCGGAAAGATAACCGGCAGCTTGTTTCATACGCTCTTTTAAACGCGGAAAATAGGTGTATACCATCTCCACATCTCGTTTGAGGTTGTTGCGGTCGGCGCGGGTGTATCCGCCGGCGATGAGGTTTTCTTCAACCGTCAGATGCTCGAAGACGCGCCGCCCTTCCATCACCTGAAAGATTCCGCGACGCACCACGTCTTCGGCGGGCATAGTGTGGATAGGCTCGCCCTGAAATTCGATGCTGCCATCGGTCACTTCGCCATTTTCCGGTTTGAGCAATCCGGAAATAGCTTTGAGCGTGGTGGATTTTCCCGCACCATTCGCCCCCAGCAAGGCAACGATTTGCCCGTCCGGCACTTGCAACGACATGCCTTTCAAGACCAGAATCACATCTTCGTAAATTACTTCAATATTGTTCAAGGAAAGCATAAACACAACCTCACGAGAATTTTCGGTGGGCGTTGCCGGTCATCAGGCGACATTTGCCCCGCCCGAATGACCGGCAACCGCTTCAATGAGTTAGCTTATTTGATGCTAGATTGAATGTAATCGCTCATTTGCATCCACTGACCGCCCTCAACTTTGAAGAGTTTCAGGGCTTTGTTGCCGCGGTGGTCTGTGGGGGTGAAGGTGATGGGTGCGGTAACGCCGCCGGTATCGAAGTTGTTGATGGTTTCCAGCGCCGCGCGGATATTTTCGCCGGTGACGGATTTACCATCTTTGACGACTTTTTCGATGCCTGCCACCATCACTTCCATGGTGACCCAACCCTGGGTGTAATGCAAGCCAAGTTTGTTCAGGTCTTCGCCTTTGCTTTCGGCGAATTTGCGAACATCGTCATCGCCGGGGACATCCACGCTGGGCGGGGTGAAGGGCAGGGTTCCGATGACGCCTTCGGCGGCGTCGCCCGCAAGTTCCACCAAACTTTCATCGGCGCACCAGTTCAGGCAGATGAATTGTGCGTCCATGCCCAAGTCGCTGGCGTTGCGGAGGGCGAGTGCGGCGGGGCTGGCAACGTTCTGAATGATGATGTATTGTGCGCCAAAGGCTTCCACTTGGCTCAGTTCGGGGGTCAGGTCGGTTGCGCCGCCGGGCATGGCAATCGCCATGAATTCCATGCCGTTGGCTTTGGCAAAGTCTTCGCCATCCGGTACGGGCGATTTCCCGAAGGGGCTGTCGTGGTGCAATACGGCAACTTTCGTGCCGCCCTGGTCTTTAATCCATTGCAGAGCAATGACCATTTGGTCAGAGTAAGTGGTGCCGACAAGGAAATTGTACGGGGCATCTTCGATGTTGGCAAGGTTGATGGAGTATGATGCGGACATGAAGGGGATTTTGTCATCGGCAATTTTGCCGCGCAAGGCTTCGGTGTCGCCCGTGCCCCACCCCTGGAACGCCACAATGCCTTCGCCGACATACTGGCTGTAAAGTTGTTCCGCGTTGGGGACTTTGTAGCCGTAATCCTGCGAGATGAATTCGATTTGCCGCCCGGCGATGCCGCCATTGGCGTTTTTCCATTTCACAAAATCTTGAATCCCCAGCCCGTATGGTGTGCCGGGACCGGATGTGGGACCGCTGAAATCAAAGATGCCGCCAATTTTGATGGGACCCTCATCTTTGCCGGCGCTGCCACCGCCGCAAGCGGCTGCCACAACCGATACAATCAATAAAAGGGTAAGTAATGCAAAACGTTTCACTGTTTCCTCCTTGGGTTAAACTATTGTTTGTTGCCTCATCCATAAAATTCGGTTGCAAATTTATTCGATGCCTCACCTCCCGCATTTACTATCGCTCCAATTATGCGTCAATATGAGAAGGGCCACAGCCGGAAGTAGTCTTTGATGTTCCGCCAAATCTTCACCAGTCCTTCCGGTTCCAATATCAGGAATAGCACAATCACAATACCGAATAGCCCTTGCTGTAAAAATGGAATGATGCGGTCGAGCGCGGGGATGGTTCCGCTCATCGCGCGCCCGAAATTGTTGAGCAGCGCGGGCAAAAGCACCATAAACGCCGCGCCATACACCGAGCCGGACACCGACCCCAGCCCGCCGATGATAATCATTGCCAAATAGAGGATGGATGTCTCGATGGTGAATCGTTCCCATGAGATGATGGTGCGATAATGGGCAATCAGTGCGCCCGTCAGCCCGACGAAGAAGGATGAGGTGGCGAATGCCAGCAGTTTGTAGCGGAACAAATCCACGCCCATCACTTCGGCGGCAATATCTTGGTCACGGATGGCGATGAAGGCGCGTCCAACCTTTGACCGGAAGAGATTCACCGTAAAGATGATGGTCAGCACCAGACAGAAGAGGATGATCCAGTAAAATCGAAACTCGCCATTCACCCGTTCACCAAAAAGGGTGGGCGCAGGGATGACCAGCGCGTCCACGCCGCCGGTGACGTAATCCCAGTGGGTGATGACCCATTGGATGATTTGTTGCGCCGCGAGGGTGACAATTGCCAGATACAACCCCTTCAGCCGCAATGACGGAATACCGAAAAACGCGCCGACCGTCGCAGTCACAAAACTGGCAATCGGTATTGCCACCCAAAAGGGTAGCCCCAGATTTTTCGCCAGTAAGCCGGAGGTGTACGCCCCCACCGCCATAAATGCGCCCTGCCCCAAACTGATTTGTCCGGTGAAGCCGGTCAGAATATTCAATCCAATTGCGCCGATGGCGGCAATGCCAATCTGATTCAGCAGGGTGAGTTGGTAGTTGCTGGCAAACCACGGCACGGTGACGACGAAAATAATCGCCAGCACCAACCGGATTTTTTGCGCGTGGGTACGGCGCAATGCCATATCTTTGGCGTAACTGCTGAAGAAAATTCCACTTTCCATGGTTGCTCCCTTTAAACCCGCTCGATGATTTCCTGCCCAAATAGACCGTACGGTTTAACCATCAAAATTAACACCAGTACGATAAAGGGAATGATTGAATTCAACCCGAACCCGATGTATCCGCCGGTGTATGCCTGCAACAACCCGATGATGACTCCGCCAATCACCGCACCGGGGATGGAATCCAATCCGCCCAGAATGACCACCGGGAACACCTGCAAGCCCAGTCCGCTGATGTTGCCGCTCACGCCCAAAATATTGGCGACGATGATACCGCCAATGGCGGCGGTGGCGGCGGAGATTGACCACGCCATCGCAAAAATCTTTTTCACGCTGATGCCCATTGACAGCGCCGCCTGCTGGTCGTCGGCGACGGCACGCATGGCGATACCCTCGCTGGAACGGCGGAAGAACAGGTTGAAGACCACCAGAAAGACCGCAGCAATGCCGATTGCCCACAGTTTATCAGTGGTGACGGTCGCCCCGAACACTTTGAGCGGTTCGCTGGGGATGAAACTGGGGAATGCCCGTTCATCCGTGCCCCAAATGGTACTCACTATGGCGCGGAGCAAACTCGACAAGCCGATAGTGACCATAATTAGCGAGATGATCGGCTCCCCAATCATCGGGCGAAGCACAACTCGTTCCAGCACCACACCCAGCGCAACGGCAACCAGCACCGTCACCACAATACCGATGCTCCAATGCCAACCCAACTCGCCCACCAGCGCGAACATCACATACGCGCCCACCAGCAGAAATTCGCCTTGAGCAAAGTTGAGGACATCGCTGGCTTTATAAATCAGTACAAATCCCAATGCCGCCAGCGCCAGCACCGCGCCATTGGTCAATCCACTAAGGGTCAACTGCAAAAATTGATCCATTTGTTTCTCCTTCTTTAGCTTTGCCCGTTGAGCGTCTCAATTCTGAGCCGAGTTTGCAGGGTCGCGGTACGCCCGTCCTGATACGTGATTACCGTTTCTATGTCCAAATGGTCATTCTGGCTGTACAGCGCCGAGATAATTTCTTCATATCGCTGTGCCACAAAACCCCGCCGCACTTTCCGCGTGCGGGTGAGTTCCGCATCGTCGGCGTCCAACTCTTTGTGCAACAGCAGGAAACGCCGGATGCGCGCCGCCGGCGGCAAATCCACGTTGGCGGCTTCCACATATTCCCGCACCAGCTCGTACACTTCCGGTTTCTGCGCCAAATCGGTGTAGGTGGTGTATGCAATGTGATTGTTCTCCGCCCATTTGCCGACATTGCCCATATCAATGTTCATCATCGCGGTGACGAAGGGCCAATCGCCGCCGAAGACCACCGCTTCTTTGATATACGGGCTGAATTTCAATTTATTTTCGATGAACTGCGGGCTGAACTTTGTCCCGTCGTGTAAGGTCATCACGTCTTTGGCGCGGTCAATGACAATTAAATGCCCGTCGTCATCGAAATAACCGGCGTCCCCGGAGTGCAGCCAGCCGTCGATCAACGTGTCGCGGGTGGCTTCTTCATTGCGGAAGTAGCCGACAAACACCGCCGGTGAGCGCACCAGAATCTCGCCGCTGTCATCAATGTGGATTTCGGTATCGGGGATGGGTGTGCCGACGGTTTGGAATTTCACGTCGCCGTCACGGTGCACCACCGCGATACCGCTGGTTTCGGTTTGCCCGTAAATCTGCTTCAGGTTCACCCCCAGCGCGTGGAAAAAGCGGAAAACATCGGGTCCCAGCGCCGCGCCGCCGGTGTATGCTCGCCGCAGATGCCGCAAGCCCAGATGGTCTTTTATCATTTGAAACACCAGCCAATCGGCGAAGAAATATTTCACCTTCAGCCCGAAGGATGGCTCTTCTTTTTTGAAGCGGACATCCGCCATGCGGTAACCGACGGGCAACGCCCAATTGTACAATTTCTGTTTGAACCACGTGCTGTCTTCCATTCTAACCTGCACCTGACTGACCAGATTTTCCCAGATGCGGGGCGGACTGAACATAACGCGGGGACCAATCTCGCGGATATTTGCCTGCACGGTCTCCGGTTCTTCCGGGAAGTTGAGCGGAAACCCGCGCTGCAAACTGCACGCAAACGACATCATCTGCTCGCCAATCCATGCCAGCGGCAGGAAGCTCACAAATTCATCATCCGGTTCAATCGGGTCAACTTCCATCAGATTGAGCCCCATGCTGATGAGGTTGTCGTGGGAAAGCATCGCCAGCTTCGGGTTGCCGGTGGTGCCGGAAGTGGTGGAAAGGATGGCTAAATCGGAGCCTTTGCCGCGCGCGACACTCTCTTCAAACCAGTTGGGGTAATCTTTTTCATATTCGCGCCCCAATTCTTCCACATCGTAAAAGTACATCAGAAAATCTTCGGTATAATTGCGCAAGCCTTTGGGGTCGTAATAAATGACTTTTTTGACGCTGGGCAATTCCGACCAGATTTCGAGGATTTTATCCACCTGCTCCTGGTCTTCCGCCACAATGAAGCGCACATCGGCATGGGAAATGATGTAGATGGCTTCTTTGACAATGGCATCCTGATAGATACCGATGCTTTTCGCCCCCGCCGACTGCGCCGCCAATTCGGAATACAACCATTCCGGGCGATTGTCGCCGATAATGGCGATGGTATCTCCGCGTTCCAACCCCAAACTGGTCAATCCCAAACAAAAATATTTGACATGCTCCATGTATTCTTGCCACGATACCGGCTGCCAAATACCGAACTCTTTTTCCCGCAAGGCTATTTTTTTGTTGCCATATTCTTTTGCCCGTTCCAGCAAAAGTTGGGGGAACGTTTCGCCCATATGCCGCCTCCAGATATTCGATGTAAAACAGAAATTGATTGCAAATTCAATCTATATTGTCACGTGCTGCTCGCCCAGATACGCCCGCAACACATCCGGGTTGCGCTGGATTTCATCGGGCACACCATCCGCGATTTTCATGCCGAAGTCCAGCACCGCCACCCGGTCGGAGATGTCCATCACCACGCCCATATCGTGTTCAATCAGCAGAATGGTCACGCCGTGTTCTTCATTCACATCCAAGATGAAACGCGCCATATCTTCTTTTTCTTCCACGTTCATGCCCGCCATCGGCTCGTCAATCACCAATATTGCCGGTTGCAGCGCCAGAGCGCGCCCCAACTCCACCCGTTTCTGCAAACCGTACGCCAGCGCGCCGACAGGCTGCTTGCGAATGGCTTGAATTTCGAGCAGGTCAATCACATCTTCGATGTATTGCCGGTGGGCAATTTCCTCTTTCCGCGTTTTGCCCCAATAGATTGCATTGCTGAAAATAGATGTTTTCAGGTGGATGTGCCGCCCCAGCATTAAATTTTCCAGCACCGACATGTGTTTGAACAATTCAATATTCTGAAACGACCGCGCCACGCCCGCCTCTGCAATTTTATTCGGGCGCATCTTGGTCAATTCGTAAGATTTGCCGTGATTGTAAAAGGTGATTTTGCCCTCTTGCGGGTGGTACAACCCACTGATGCAATTGAGCAGACTGGTTTTTCCGGCGCCATTTGGTCCGATGATGGAGATGATTTCGCCCTGATTCACCGTCAACCCCACGCCACTGATGGCGGCAACCCCCCCAAAGTGGAGGTGAATATCCTCAACCACTAATTGGCGTTCGCCGGGATTAAGCGTGCTACCGTTCAGATTATGCGTAATTCCACGTGTCATCTGTTGCCCCTTTGGCAGAAAATTATCAATTTTTGCGATGATGTACGGGTAGCATACCAACCCGCCGTTAACAAAGCGTTACCACATCCGTTAACGGCAAATGTATTTGAGTCAATGGGGACAAAAAAACAGGGGCAACTCAATGAGCTGGCCCTGCAAAAAATGCGCAATTTGGAATGGGAAACGTGGGCGTTGCGCGGCAATTATTCCTGCCGCACCAATCCCTTCAGGGCGGCGGTGGGGATGGTGGTGGAATCGCCGCCGCGGTCAGTTGTGGCGTCGCCCTGAGCGTGCTGGAGTTCATCGAGCATGCCCAGCTCTTCAAAAATGGTGGTGGCACGGAAATGGCAGTCAATCGCCCACGCCGATTGTCCGGCGCGGTCATACAACCGGCGCAAAATGAGATAGACCCGCGCCAAATCGGGACGGGCGCGAATTTGCCGCAACAACCCCGAAGCCTCAATCAATTGCGCTTCCACCGCCGTCCAGTTCGGTTCGGGCATCAGCGCCAGCGCCTCCGCCTGCAACCGCGCGGCGACCGCTTTTGCCCAGCGGTCATCCGCCTCCGCGATGATGGATTCCGCGCGGGAAAGTTCCTGCAGGGCTTGATGGGGTTTGTTCGCCAGAATGAGCGTTTCCACCAAAAAGAGATACGAGATGTGGGTGAACAGCCGATAATTGGCGTCGGCGGCTTGCTGCAATGTTTTGTGGATGATGTCCGCTCCCGCAGCGGGTTGCCCCAGATGCGCCAGCGCGCGCCCGCGCAAACTCTGCGCCATAAAACAGTACGATGAAAAAACGGCGTCGGTGCAGGTGGGGATGATTTGCTGCACAGCATCCAAACAGCCCGCCCAATGGCGGCGTTCCGCATACACAAACGCCAGATTCATCTTCGCCATCGCAATGGCGGAATCGTTCCCCGCAGACTCGGCGAGTTCCACCCCCCGCCGGGCGGCATCGAATCCGCGCTGCCACGCGCCGACACGGGCATACGCCACCGCCAAATAGCCGTAAATGGCGGGCAAATCGGGGGGCGGATTGATGCTGTCATCCAGTTTGACATACCGCAACAGGTAGGCGATGGCATCGTCATAGGTTCCCAGCGCAATGCCGACCCGTCCCAGCATCCGCAACGCGGCATGCAATAAAAGGGGATTGTTCTGCTCCTCGGCGTTGCGCAACAATCGCCGCCCGTAATCTTCCGCCAAACGGCACTGATTGCGCAACCAAAAGAGTTGCCCGCTGCGCCGAAAGATTTTCCCCAGCCGCACATCATCGCCGGCGGTCATCGCCAGCCGTTCCGCTTCCTGCAAAATGGGGAGCGCACGGTCAATTTCGCCGGTGAAAGCGTATGCCGTCGCCAATTGCAGGTTCAGGTCAACCCGCGCCTGCCGGTGATGCTCGCCGTGCCCTGCTTCTGCGCGGAGCAGCCGCATCGCCTGCACGCCGAACTCCCGCGCATCCCCGTATGAGCGCACGGACAACGCTTTTTCGCCCGCTTCGATGAGGTAGGGCAAAGCGCGCTGGGGCTGGTCTGAGAGGGAGAAATGGTGCGCCAGCACGGCGGGGTGATGAAAACCGATGGTGTTGTCGCGTTCCAACGCCAGCGCAATTTGCCGATGCACCATCCGCCGCCGCGCCCGGCTCAGTTCCCGGTATGCCACTTCCCGAATTTTATCATGGCTGAAATCGTAGCCGTTGGCGCGTTCCACCACCAACCCCTGCGCCAACCACCCTTCCAGCACACGGATGATGTCCTCTTCCGGCAAATCGCTGGCGGCAGTGAGCACCCGATAGTTGAAGATGCGCCCGATTGCCGCCGCCATCGCCAGCAGATTGCGGCTTTCATCGTCCAGCCGGTTGAGCCGCGTTTCAATGACCAGTTTGATGCTGGCGGGCATGGAATAGCCGGAAAGGGCATCTGTTTTTTTCGCCAAGCGACGCCTTTCACCGGCGCGCGTATTGAACCACGCGCCCACCATTTCGATGATGAAAAAGGGGTTGCCCTCCGTTTCCCGAAACAGGCGACTCAGCAGGTGTCGCTGCGGATTCGGGTCATCGAGCAAAAAACTGGCGAGGCGGCGGGTCTCTTCCGGGGAAAAACGGGTCAATTCGATGACGGGCATTTCCTTCAATTGCCGCTGGATGCCCCGCCGTATTTTCTGCGCGGTTGAAGAAAGGTATTCCTGCTGGAAAGTGCCAATCACCATCAAAGGGGATTGTCGACATCGCCAGCCGATGTGCGCCAGAAATTGCCATGTGGCTTCATCTGCCCAGTGGAGGTCTTCCAGAAAAACAACCAGCGGGGTGGATTCCGCCTCGGCGATGCTGATGAAACAGCGTCCCAACCCCTCCAGTAGATGTTGGCGGTTCAGTTCGCCGCGAAATATCGGCTGAAATTGCGGGGTCAAGGTCGCCAAATCGGGGTTGATGGTCAACACGCTTTCCCACCACAGCGGGGGGTCGGCGCTGAAGGGGTAAAGATAGGCGACGCTGTTTTGCAAGGCGTCCACCAGCGGATGATAGCTGATCATTGTTTCAAATTCGCGGGATTGCCCGGTGATGAGCCGGATGGAATCGGCGTTGGCGGCGAGCCATTCCTGCACCAGCCGCGTCTTTCCCACGCCACTTTCGCCATGCACAAAAACAAGCTGCCCCTGATTTTGCCGTATCCGGTGCAACGTTTGGTCAAGGCGGCTGATTTCCGTTTGGCGGGCGATGAACGGCGGTTGATTCGTTTCAATGCCGGGGGGCACAATTTTGAGGGTCTGCCACGCGGTTGGTTTGGCGGGCATCATCGGGGGGGACGTGGTGAGGGGCGTATTTTGGACGGCATCCCGCGCGATTTTTTCGCCCTGCCGGATTTTTTGATACAGCAGCAGGGTTTCGGGCATGGGGTCGGCGTCCAGTTCAGTGCGCAATTGTTGCTGGCACTGCTCAAATTGCTGCAGCGCCGCCACGCGGTCGCCGCTGAGGTAGTAGCTTTCCATCAACACCCGGTGCGAACTTTCCCGCAGCGGGTCGAGTTGCAGCAGGCGTTTCGCCAACTGAATGGCATCGGCGTGGGCGTGACGCTGTTGGGAAAACTCAATCAGGGCGTGCAAAAAATCGGTGAATTGTTGCCGCCAGTGGGTGCGCAAGGGTTCCACCCAATCATCATACACGGCGGGGACTAAATCGCCGTGATACAATTCGACGGTCTGCCACGCTTCCGGCGGCAGCACATTCGCCGACGGCAATTGCCCGACAACCGTTTCCACGCCCTGCCGAAAGACATCCACATCAATCCAAAAATCGTCGCCGGGGGAAAAGAGGAGATGGCTGCCGCTGACATCCTGCAATTTCGCGTCCAATCCCAACGGGGCGAGCACCTGCCGCACCCGATGGAGGTACTGCCGCAAGTTGCGTCGCGCCGCCGATTCGGTGGTGCGCGACCACAGCATGAACGCCAGCCGCCGCCGCTCGATGGGTTCGTCATGGTGCAGGGCACAATACGCCAGCAATGCTTGCGTCTTCGGCGAACCGACATCAAGAAATTGCTCGGCGGGGTCGCATTGACTCAATTTCAATGTGCCAAATAAATACAGCTTGCCATTCATACCAAATCGCCATTGATGCGCTGTTGTTTTTCAAAACGGTAATGGTGGCATTAGTATAGCAGACATCGGGCTGGAAGCAAGTTGTTTTTGGGAGTGAGGACATCAACTTTGCCGCAGATACGCCTGCACGGTATCGAACTCGGTGGGGGAGATGCGCCCCGCGTCGCGCAGGACGGTCAGAATTTGGGTGAT
>CAZMXX010000025.1:0-2013 GCA_964570315.1 uncultured Anaerolineaceae bacterium
CGCAGCCGCGGCCGCGGGATACCGTGCCCGGTGCGCGTGCCCACCGCCCGGGGACGGTACGGCGTGACGGTTCGGTTGGGCCGGGCACGTGCGGGGAGGAGGTGGAGATCACCGAGGCGGACTTGTGGCTGTTGGGTTCGGGTCCGCAGGATACCATCATTGACGCCACCGGCATGGCGCCATTGGACGAACAGGGTTCCAGTGGCGGCGGCGGTCCTGCCATTTTCATCGGCAGGGGCGGGCGGTTTGGCGGCGTGAGCAACGTGGTCATCAGTGGCTTCACCATCACCGGCGGTTCGGTCAACAAAGACGAAATCGGCGCGGGTATCTTCGGCGATTACGGCAACCGCAATATTGACATCAACAACAATTACATCGTCAACAACGGCGGCTATTACGGCGGCGGTATCTGGCTTCACAATTCCAATCACAACATCAATATCTGGTCGAATACCATTGCCGGCAACGGGAATTTCGGCGGCTACGGTGGCGGCATCAGCGTGAATGATGAGCCGGAGTATGGCGCAGACCATGGCGAACCCGAACACGTTTGGGACGACAGCAATCCGGGTCCGCCTCCGGGAACGTACAATATTTTCAACAACCACATCTTCCAAAATTACTCTCCGGATTATGGTGGTGGGGTGACGCTGTATGAAATCAAAGACGAGCTGAATATCTATGGTAATCTGATTGAAAATAATACCTCAGAAGACCATGGCGGCGGGCTGTTCTTTGAAGACAGCGGTCCCATCAACCTGTACGGCAACCGCATTCTGAACAACACCTCATATGATGACGGCGGTGGGGTGAGCTTCGAGGACGTGGGCGACGATACGGCGCTGGTGCGCATCTACAACAACCTTTTTGAGGGCAACATTGCTGATGACCGTGGCGAAAATCACGCGCGCGGCGGGGCAATCGCGCTGGATGACACCTTCTACGTGGAGATTTTCAACAACACCATCGTCAACAATCTGGTGGCGGGGAGCATCACCCCGGCGGGCGGCGGCATCGACAGCGAGCGCAACGGGCACGAATACAACGGCACCGACCCCAACGGGCGCAATATTCCTCCCGGGTTCAGTGACCCCAAAATCTACAATAATATCATCTGGGGCAACCAACGGTTGAATTACGACCAGCCTTCCGGGTTGGATGAAGAAGACCTCGACCGCACGTGGGGTGTGAATCTGGTCTACACTCCCGACAACATCCACGTGGACAACCCTGCCCTGCAACCGGAATGGGAACGGCAAAACAATTCCGAAAGCCTGACCTTCGTGGAAAATAACATCATCAGCAACGGCGAATATGGCAGCCGCCCGGGCAACATCAGCGCCGACCCGCTCTTCGTGGACGCCGCCAACGACGATTTCCACCTCACCTCGGCTTCCCCCGCGATTGACGCGGCACCGATGGATGTCGCCCCGCCGGATGACCTCGACCGGCACATTCGCAGTCCGCGGCACGGTATGGTGGATATGGGTGCATATGAGCATCAATGGGCGAACCCCGGCGCAATCTCCATCACCAAAGACGCCGTGCCCGATGGCGGTACGTGGTTCAGCTTCGGCGGCGATTTGGGCAGCTTCACCCTGATGGATGACGGCAGCGCCGCGAACACCATCAGCTTCCCCGGCTTGGTGGCGGATACCTACCTCATCACCGAAACCGTTCCGGCGGGCTGGGCATCGCTGGGCGCGAGCTGTACCTTCAGTGGCGGCGGTTCGTTCTCCCTCATCACCGATACCACCTCGGTGGGCGTGTCGGTCAACCTTTCCCCGAATGAAACGGTAGATTGCACCTTCACCAATGAGGAACAACCGACCCTGACCGTGACGAAGGTGGTCATCCCCGACACCGACGGCGGGTTATTCGACCTGCAAATTGACGGTAGCACCGTGGTGACGGATGTCTCCGACGGCGGGACGAGCGGCGCGATGATGGTCTCAGTCGGCGCGCACAGTGTGTCGGAGCTGGCGGGCACGGGCAGTGATTTGGCGGACTACA
>CAZMXX010000025.1:2113-18477 GCA_964570315.1 uncultured Anaerolineaceae bacterium
GGGAGCATCTCCCTGAGCGCAGGGCAGAACGCGACCTGCGTCATCACCAACACCCGCAAACCGACTCTGACCGTGACGAAGGTGGTCATCCCCGACACCGACGGCGGGCTATTCGACCTGCAAATTGATGGCAGCACCGTGGTGACGGACGTCTCCGATGGCGAAACGAGCGACGCAGTGACCCTCGACTTTGGCGCGCACAGTGTGTCGGAGCTGGCGGGCACGGGCAGTGATTTGGCGGACTACACTTCTGAAATCGGCGGTGATTGCGCGGCGGATGGGAGCATCTCCCTGAGCGCAGGGCAGAACGCGACCTGCGTCATCACCAACACCCTGAACCCGAAACTACCCACGCTCACGGTGATGAAAGTCCTGCTTCCGGCGACGGACGGCGGTTTGTTCAACCTGCTGATTGACGGCACGCCCCACGCCACCGACGTGGGCGACGGCGGCACAACCGGCGCCATCGTGATGACCACCGGCGCGCACGGCGTGTCGGAGTTGGCGGGCACGGGCGTGGATTTGGCGGATTATGAAAGCATCATCGGTGGCGACTGTGCGGCGGATGGCAGCATCTCGCTGGTGATGGATCAAAATGCGACCTGCGTCATCACCAATACCCTGAAGCCGGTCATTGATAGCACGCCGGTCTTCTCGGTGACGCAGGGTGCGCCATACGAATACACCCTCACCGCGAACACCGGCGGTGGCGGCGGCACACCAACCTTCACCCCGTTGACCCTGCCGAGCTGGCTCACGCTGACCGACAACCATGACGGCACGGCGACGCTGAGCGGCACACCCACCGATGCCGATGTGGGCGACCATCTGGTCAGCATCGAGGTTTCGGACGGCATGGCAACCAACATCCAATCCTTCATCGTCACGGTTGAGGCAGCCGTTGCGCCGCAACCGCCCACCTTCACCATCTACCTGCCCCTGCTGATGCGCTGACGTTTTGCGCCCGATAGAGGGGCACATCCAACCCATTGAATGAGTGACCGGCATCTTGTGTGCCGGTCATTCGTTTTTTGGGGATGGCGCTACCGCGCCAACCACAACGCTTGTCCATCGGTGACCAGTTCCACCGTGCCGCGTTCATCGGTGCGGAGAATGGTGATGTCCCGCGCGGCGTAGCGCGCCAGCACCGCCGGGGCAGGGTGTCCGAAAGGATTGTCCGCTCCCACGGAGATGACCACCACCTGCGGCTGCACGGCATCCAGAAACGCCGCGCTGGAGCCGGTATCGCTGCCGTGATGCGGACTTTTCAGCACCGCCGCGCGGATATCCGCCCCCGATGCCAGCAGTGCCGCCTCGCCCGGCGCCTCCAAATCGCCGGAGAGCAGAAAGCGCACCCGTCCCATCTCAATCATCGTGGTGACGGAATGGTTATTCTTTTCGGGGAACGCCTCGCTGGCGGAGCCGGGGTTCAGCACCCGCACCGAAACCCCGTCATCCAACTGAAACCGCATCCCCGCCTGCGCCGTGATGACCCGCGTCCCCGTGATTGCCGCCGTCCATTCCCCCGCCAGCGCCGAAGCGCCCGCAACGTCGCTCACCAGCACCGTACCGACCCCCAAACGGCGCATCACCGCCACCAGTCCCGTCAAATGGTCGCTGTCGGGATGGGTGCTCACCACCACATCGAGCGTGTTATCCCAAAAGGGCATCCTTTCCCCCAGCCGTTTCAGCACGGTCACAGGCGAGGGACCGCCGTCCACCAGCATTTGCCGCCCGTGCGGGGTGGTTATCAGCACCGCATCACCCTGCCCGACATCCAAAAATGCCACGTGCAACTTCCCGTCGGGCAGAGTGCGCCACACGGGCAGCGTCACCATTATCAGCGCGATTATCCCGCTTGCCCACCATGCCGACTGCGGGATGGCGTGTCGCGCGCGCCATACGGCAGGTCGGCGGTGATGATGGAGTTGCCGCGCGCCCCAGCCGATGACGGCATACGCCGCCACCATCGCCCCCGTTGAAACTTGCGGCAAAGCCATCCGTGCCCCGCCGATGTCCGCCGCCGATTGCACCACCCGCACCGTCCACGCCAGCGGCAACCACGCCGCCCAGCCCAACAGCTTTCCGAGCGGCAGAGACACCATCCCCGCCAGCATCGCCGCCCCGCCGCCGAACATCACCCACGGTTGCACCGGCACAACCAGCAAATTCGCCGGCAGGCTTATCAGACTCAACCGCCCGAATTGGTATAAAATCAGTGGCGCGGTGGCAATTTGCGCCGCCAGCGTCACCAGCACCGCCTCTCCCAAAAATCCGCTGGATAGCCATGCCGGCACAACGTTTTTCAGCGCGGGCACGAGCGCCGCCAGCCCCAGCGTCGCCATAAAACTGAGCTGAAAGCCCACGTCCCATAGCACCAGCGGATTTTGCACCGTCATCAGCCATGCCGCCGCGAAGAGTGTGTTGCGCGTAGCGTTTGGTCGCCCCAATTGCAGCGAGAGAACATACAGCCCGCCCATCATCGCCGCGCGCACCACTGCCGCATCCGCACCGACCATCACCGTGTACAGCGTCACCCCCGCCAGCGCCAGCCACGTGGCGCGGTTTCGCCCCACCAAATACCGCCCCGCCAGCAGAAAGAGCATCACCACCAGCGAAATATTACTGCCGGAAATGACGATGATGTGACTCGTGCCGGTGGCGTTGAATTGTTCGTACAAATCTTGGGGAATGCCACCCCGGATGCCCAGCAAAATACCGTTCAACAGCGAGGCTTCCGGTTCGGGCAAAATGCGATTGATGGTTTCGGCGGCGCGGTGTTTGAGGCGGAAAATCGCACCCCACAGCGAAACCGGCGGCGGGTCGGCGAGTTTGGTGATGCGGGGTCGGCGGGCAAAACTGTAGATGTTCCGCACCGCCAGAAAATCGCGGTACGAAAAATCATCGAACACGGGGGGCGTTTCCGGGGCGGCGAAAATGCGCACGATAGCGCCGTATTCAAAGGCGGGGAAGCGTGCCGCTCGCGCCAGCAACGCGCCATGCACGGGGAGGGGGTCGTCATTCGGGGGGGTGATGGACTCGGTGGCGATGCGGTAGTTGGTGGTGGTGTCGCGCACATCCGGCTCGGCAGCAATTGTGCCGGTGATGCTGTAATAGCCGCTATCGTTGTAAAAAGCGATGTGGGTCGGGGTGATGTGCGGTTGCGCCAGCGTCAGCCGTCCCGCGCCGAGGAGCGCCGCCAGCGCCAGTGCGAAACCGCGCCGCGTGCGGGGGTTCTTTCGCCACAGCAGCAGCCCGAACGCCGCCGGGATTGTCGGCGCGAGCAGCAGGGGCATCGGTGGGGAAAATTGGCGCGCCAGCGCAATACCGGCAATCCACGCCAGCGTCAGACGGATGAGAGCAGTCATTGCAGTTTCCGAATCTGTGCAGTCGCAAAGAACCCCATTATTTTAATCCAACCGAATGTGGGGTCAAAAAATTATGATGCTTTTGGGCTTCAGAATTTTTGTTCAAACATACTGCCAAGACCGAAAACCGATTTTTCCCGGCATCTTTCAGCGATATTTTGTTTCATCAGGGCGTGTTGATGTTTTGTCTTTTATGGCAGAATGATGCATTTTCCGGCGCAGGGGCGACCCTTGTGGTCGCCCGGTATTGCTTGCGCCTTTGCGGTTCATCAATTAGCCGGGCAGAAATGACATTCGTCCTGAATATGGGTGATACCTGACACTATGGGGCATCGAGGGGCTATGATACACTAACAAAGCTGAAAAAGGAATCATCTTCTTCCGTGCGCTTGTTTTGCGGGCAAAAACAGGCATAATATCCCCGACAGTTTCATAACATTACAGAGAGGTAGCCATGGAATTAAAAACCAAAAAGCCACTCAAAAAACAGATTTATTTGGGTCAACCACAAGACCCGCCCCCGCCGGAATTGATTGCAATTCTGGACAAATATCGGGGCAAGCCGGACGCGCTGATAACTGTGCTGGAGGAAATCCAGCATCATTACGGATATTTGCCCCGCAAACAGCTCGAACACACCGCCCGCGAATTGGGTTTTCCGATGAGCCGGGTGTTCGGCGTGGCAACTTTTTACAACCTGTTCCAATTTTCTCCCCCCGGACGGTATCAGGTTCGAGTGTGCAAGGGGACGGCATGTCATGTAGGGCATTCCGAAGAAATCTTATCCTATTTGAAAGAAAAATTGAACATAGATGAAGATGAAACGTCGGCGGATGGGGTGTTTACTCTGCAAACGGTGGCGTGTGTGGGCGCGTGCAGTTTAGCGCCCATTGTGGTGGTCAATGAGCGAACATATGCCCGCACCACCCCTGAAAAAATGTGGGAGGCGCTGGAGCATCTGCGGGAAGAAGCCGAAAAAGAGGGGGTATCATGAAAGCGATTATCCGCATTGGTATGTCCACCAGCGATATTGCCGCCGGCGCGGAAGATACGTTCCGGGCGATAGAATCGGCGGTTCGCCACCGGCAACTGCCGGTGACACTGAAACGAACCGGCTCGCTCGGCGCGAGTCACCGTGAGCCGGTGGTGGATATTGAGATTGACGGGCAATCAACGTTGTACGGACCGGTGACGCCGGAGCGCGTCGCCCCGATGCTCGACCAGCATTTCGGTGCGGGCGAACGGGGCGTCTCCGCCGATTGGGTCATCAGTCGCAAAAACGACCGCAGCGATTACCCGTTTCTGGGCAGACAATATAAAGTCACCACCAAGTTGTGCGGCATCATCGACCCGTTTTCACTGGAAGATTATCTGGCGCACGACGGTTATCAGGCATTGAAACAGGCGTTGAAAATGCCCCCCGAAGCGGTGGTGCAGACCATCAAAGATTCAAAGTTGCGCGGGCGGGGCGGCGCGGGCTTCCCGACGGGCATCAAATGGGAACTGTTGCGGAAAGCGCCCAAACATCCCAAATTCCTCATCTGCAATGCTGATGAAGGCGACCCCGGCGCGTTCATGGATCGGGCGACCATCGAAGGGGACCCCCACAAATTGCTGGAAGGGATGATCATTGCCGCCTATGCCACCGGCGCCAGCCGGGGCTATCTTTACGTGCGCGCCGAATATCCGCTGGCGGTGAACATCCTGCGCAACGCCATCCAACAAGCCAGAGAATATGGCGTGTTGGGCGAAAATATTCTGGGCAGCGGGCTGAACTTCGATTTGGTCATCAAAGAGGGTGCGGGGGCGTTTGTCTGCGGTGAAGAGACCGCCCTGATGCACTCCATCGAAGGGAAACGCGGCATGCCCAGCATGCGCCCGCCCTATCCGGCGCAAAGCGGGCTGTGGGGATACCCCAGCAATATCAACAATGTTGAAACGCTGACCAGCATCTCCAGCATCATCCTCAACGGCGCAGATTGGTACGCCGGGTTGGGGACGGCAAAGAGCGGCGGAACCAAAGCCTTCGCGCTGGCGGGGGCGATTCAGCGTTCCGGGTTGGTGGAAGTCCCCATCGGGATGCCGTTGAAGGAACTCATTTATGACATTGGCGGCGGATGCGCCAACGGCAGAGAACTCAAGGCGGTGCAAATGGGCGGTCCCTCCGGCGGCTGTATTCCCGCGCGGATGCTCGATACCATCATTGATTACGATGAAATCAGCGCGACCGGCGCGATTATGGGTTCCGGCGGGATGATTGTGCTCGATGATACCGTTTCGATGGTGAATATCGCTCATTATTTCCTCTCTTTCACGCAGGATGAATCGTGCGGGAAATGTGTCCCCTGCCGGGTGGGAACCCGTCAGATGCTCAATATTTTGCAGCGACTTTTGGACGGACGGGGGCGCATGGATGACATCGAAAAACTGCGCCGCTTGTGTTACACCGTCGGCAAAAGCTCGCTGTGCGGTTTGGGGCAAACTGCGCCCAATCCTGTGTTGACCACGCTGCGTTATTTTGAAGAGGAATATCTGGCGGCTGTCACCAATGACGTTCAAGGTCAAACCAAACTCGTAGCGGAGGCGTCTGTATGATAACTCTAACGATAAACGGCAAAACAGTTCACGCCAACCCCGGCGAAAAGGTGCTCGATGTGGCGCTGCGGCACGGTATTGATATTCCGCACCTGTGCCACCACAAAGACCTGCTCCCTTCGGGGAGTTGCCGGATGTGTCTGGTGCAGGTTGAAGGGGTGGCGAAACCGCAAACCAGTTGCGGGATGATCGTTCAGGATGGGATGGTGATTGAAACGGACACCGAAGACATCGAAGCGATGCGGCGCGATTTGATTGACCTTTTCGTCTCCGACCATCCGCTCACCTGCGTCACGTGTGACAAAAACGGCAGTTGCAACCTGCAAGATTACGCCTATCGGTACAACATTTCAGAAACCAGCTTCGATTTTGAACTGTCCCGCCCCAAATATTACGATGATAATCCGTTTTACATCCGCGATTACCAGTATTGCATCATGTGCGGGAAATGTGTCCGCGTGTGCGATGAAGTGGTGGGCGCAAACGCCATTGACTTCTCCCAGCGCGGTTTCGAGACCATCATTTCCACCCCCTTCGATGTCCCGCTGGCGGAATCGGCGTGCGTCTTTTGCGGCAACTGCGTGCAGATTTGTCCCACCGCCGCCCTGCTCCCCCGCTCAAAAATCGGCAAAGGGCGCGAATGGGAAATGTCGCGCCAACAGACCATCTGCGGATATTGCGGCGTGGGCTGTACGGTGGAATATGCCCTCAAAGACGGCAAAATCATTTACGCGCAGGGAACGCCCGACGGCACGGTCAACGGGGAATTTTTGTGCGTCAAAGGGCGTTTCGGCTGGGATTTTGTGACCAGCCCCGACCGCCTGACGACCCCGCTCGTCCGCAAAGATTTGGCGTATGAACTCGGTTTGACGGATGAACCGTGGGAAATGCCCCAAACGCCGGTCTTCAAAGGCAAGCCGAAATTGAGCAACTACGTGCCCGTTTCATGGGAACAGGCAATTGACATCACCGCCACCAAACTGGCGGAGGTGGTCAAAGCGCACGGCTCGGATGCCGTGGGTGGGCTGACTTCCGCCCGGTGTACCAACGAAGAAAACTACCTTTTCCAGAAGTTTATGCGCGCGGGGGTCGGCACGAACAATGTTGACCACTGCGCCCGGTTGTGACACAGCTCCACCGTCGCCGGTCTGGCGACAAGTTTTGGCAGCGGTGCAATGACCAACGCCATCCATGAAATTCAAGATGCGGACTGCATTTTAATCACCGGCTCAAACACGGGCGAGTCACATCCGGTACTCAGCTATGAGGTTATCCGCGCCGTCAAAAAAGGCGCCAGCCTGATTGTGATTGACCCCCGCAAAATCGGCATGACCGAACACGCCACCCTTCACCTGCAACCCAAACCGGGGCAGGATATTTACCTGTTCATGGCGATGGCGCACGTCATCATCCGCGAAGGCTGGGTGGATATGGCGTTCATCGAAGCGCGCACAGAGGATTTCGAGACGTTCCAGCAAAGTGTGCTGGAAATCACCCCGGAAGTCGCCGCGCTGGCAACGGGCATCCCCGTGGAGCAGATAGAAAAAGCCGCCCGCCTTTACGCGCTGGGCGAGCGTCAGAGCGGCGTTTCCGTTTACGCCAACGGCGACGGTCAGCCCAGAGGGCACTCGTCCATTTTGTATGCTATGGGCATCACTCAGCGCAGCAACGGCACGGAATTGGTGCATATGCTCGCCAATCTCGCCATGCTCGGCGGGCACATCGGAAAACCGTCCACCGGCGTGAACCCCCTGCGCGGGCAATCAAACGTGCAGGGCGCGTGTGATTTGGGCGGGTTGCCGGATGTGCTTCCCGGCTATCAAAAAGTGTTCGATGAACCGAAGCGCAAAGCGGTGGCTCAAAAATGGGGAGTGGATGACCTGCCCGGCGAAGTCGGTTTGACTGTGGTGGAAATGAGCAAAGCGATGAGCGCGGGGCGCATCCATGCCATGTATGTGATGGGCGAAAATCCGCTCATGTCAGACCCCGATTCCACCCACGTTGAAAAAGCGTTCCGCTCGCTAGATTTTGTGGTGGCGCAGGATATTTTCCTGAATGAAACGGGCTTGCTGGCGCACGTCATCCTCCCGGCGGCGTCTTCGCTGGAAAAAGACGGCACATTCACCAACACCGAGCGGCGGGTGCAATTATTGCATCCCATCGTCCCCCCACCCGGCGAAGCGAAACCGGACTGGGAAATCATCTCGGCGTTGGCGGCAAAATTTGAGGAGAAGATGGGTCGCCACCGAAACGTGAAATGGACATACGCCTCCACCGCCGAAATTATGGATGAAGCGGCGAGCGTCGCCCCGATTTACGGCGGCATCAATCATCGGCGCTTGCAGGGTGACGGGTTGCAGTGGCCCTGTCCCACCCCCGACCACCCCGGCACGCCGTATCTGCACGCTGAAAAATTCAGTCGGGGGCTGGGGAAATTCTTCCCCATCGAGGCAAATCTGCCTTATGAGCAACCGGATGAGGAATACCCGCTCATTCTGACCACCGGACGGGTGCTGTACCATTATCATTCCGGCACCATGACCCGCCGCAGCGAGGGGCTGGATTGGCGTGTGCCGCGCGGCTATGTGGAAGTGAATCCCGTGGACGCGGAGGCTATCGGTTTGCTGGATGGCGGGCAGGTGAAAATCATCAGCCGGCGCGGGGAGGTGCGGACGCAGGCGCGCCTCGGCGACCGGGTTCCGCCGGGGGTAGTTTTCCTTTCTTTCCACTGGAAGGAAGCACCGGCGAACATATTGACCCATGACATCAAGCTCGACCCGATTGCCAAGATACCGGAATACAAAGCGACCACGGTGCGGCTGGAAAATCCGAAGCTGAAACGTGCCAAAAAAGCCAAAGCCTGATAACCGGGCAAACAAAAACCCCGCCAATTTCGGCGGGGTTTTCTTTTGGGTGGATTTATACCCTACGGTTTTTCGATGGCGTTGTTTTCAATCCGATAATCGTAAAGGGATTGCATTTTGTACAGCGTTTGCTGGAGTTCAAAGAAACCGTGCCAGTGGGCGTAATCGGGACCGCCCATCATTGCCCCTTGTCGGGCGCGGCGACCTTCATGATGCCACAGATAATAGTAGAGTTTCTGGAATTCATCGTCCCACGGATTATCCTTCAGCAGACCTTTGCTCTTCAGGTCGTCCAGCATTTTCTTGGCGGGGGTGTAATATTCCACGTTATAAAGCTGAACTGCGCGGTCGCCCTGTTTGAAGAAGCCGTCCGTATGCAAACTGCTGTGGCAGGCATTGCAGACGAGCTTCATCTTCTCCCGCCCTTGATTGCCATCGCCATAGAGTCCGTTCATCGGGTCGTTGGAGTCGCGCACCTTCGATTCCGGCGCCCACAGGTTCCAGTACAGCCGGTCGGAGACGTTGTGTGTGGTCTGCAATTCGCCGATACCGCTCATATGGCAGACGGCGCAGGTGGGCGCACGATAGTCGCCGGGTTCCCATGCATCGGGGGCGCTGTCCCATTTCCACTTATCCCCTTCGGTGGCGTAGAGTTGCCCGTGTTTGGTGTTGTTGTAAATTTCAATGTCGGGATGATCGGGACCGAGGTGACACGAGGCGCACGCTTCGGGTTTCCGGGCTTCCTCAATGCTGAATTTGTGGCGGGTGTGGCAGACGGTGCAGTTGCCGGTGCTGCCGTCGGGGTAAATATTGCCGATGCCCGCGTTGGGCCAGGTGTCATCGGTGGGGCGGTTGTCCGCGTCCAGCTTGATTTCCGTGCCGTGGCACTGCATACAGCCGGTTTGAGCCGGCGCGCCATTCAACTCGGGGTTGCTGCGTCCTTCGTGAACTTCGGTCAGCACGCGCAAGCCGTCTTTGGGGATAATCTGACGGTAGGCGCGGAAGTGTCCGCTGTTTTTAAATTGTTCGGCTTCCACCGAGTGACATTGGGAACAACGACTGGGCGGCACTAAAATGGAGATGTACACATCCGTGCCCACCAGCGTTTCGTGCTGGGTGGCGTTGGGCGCGTCTTTCTCCACGCCGTGGCAATCCAGACATGAGACGCCGACATGCCCGTGGCGGCTGTCGCGCCAATCCCGAATGATGCCGGGGTTCACATCTTTGTGGCAGGCGATGCATTCCTGCGCCGCTTCGTCCATGCCACGGCTGATGGAAAGGTTGCTGTTGGCGTTGAATTGCCCCGCATTGCGCTCAACTTCCACCACAACGGTTGTAGGTTCGGTTTGAGTGACCGCCGGTTGGGACGCGGTGGTCGGTTGTTCCGGCTGGGTGGCGGCGGGAGCCGTGTTCGGTGCGGCGGTGTTGCCGGCACATGCCGCCAATACCAAAGCCAACATCACCATCAGCGCCCACACGCCGAATTTTGTAAATTTCATAAAGTATCCTCCTCCAGAGAATTATGGATTTAAATAACTACTGAGTTCAGAGTGCCCGACGTGTTCGTGGCATGATACGCAGGAATCACTGGTTTCGCCCAAGAAATAGGGTTTGTGTGCTACAAAGGCTTTGTTGTTATTACGGGTGGCGCGTTCGAGGTTGTTGTGGCAGGTCACACAACCGGAGTCGAAAACGAATTCTTCGCGGCGCTGGCGTTTCGCCAACCAGTCAATGGCGTCGGTATCCTGAGTGTACATCACCCAGAAATCATGGATGCCGGACTCCGCTTTCCCGGCGATGTGTGCCAGAGGCGTTTCATGGGACACGTGGCAATCGGTGCAGGTGGCAACAATGCCGAGGTCATTTTTCCCCCCATGCGCCGATTCAAAATAGCTCTTCACCATCGGTTCCATGGGGTGGCAAATTTGGCAGAAATCTGCGCCGGAAGTGACTTCAATGACGGATTCAGTGACCAGCCAGCCGGTGAATCCGATGGACAGGGCAAGCGCCAGCCCACCAATTAATAACAAAATTCCGGATGTTTTTTTCATGGATCGCTCGCATATGTGGCAGTTTTTTGAGGCGGCAAGACTACATTTGGCAGAAGGAAATATATCACAAACGAAGACATATTACCGTGACGCATGTCACATATTTTACGCAACGTTTACAGAAAATTTGAATTAGGTGGGGTTTTCAGTGGGTGATTTGATTTTTCAGCGCGGGGGCGTCCAAAATGGTGATGCGCTGCCGTTTGATGGAGATGATGCCCGCGTTGGAAAATTGGCGCAATGTGCGGCTGACCACCTCGCGGGCGGTGCCGATGTGCGCCGCAATTTGCTGCTGCGTCCAGCGTTCCGCGAGTGTGCCGTCGGCGTTGGCGTTTTCCAGCAGAAAGTTCGCCAGTCTGCCGCGCACGCTCCGCAAGCCCAAATCGTAGGTGAGGGCGACCATCTTTTGCAATTTTTGCGACAGGTCGCACAGCACGGTGAGCGCCAATTCGGGCGTTTCGCTCACCACCCGCCGAAAATCCGCCTGAGAGATGGTCAGCACGGTGGCATCGGTGATGGCGGCGGCGCTGGCGGGTGAACTCGGGCGCGGCGTGAAAGCCGACGGGATGTTGAACGGTTCGCCGGTGCGGATGGTGGCAATGGTAATCTCTCGTCCCTCCGGAGAGGTGCGGAAGATGCGGACGCTCCCATGCAGCACAAAAAACACCGGCGTGTCCGCTTCGCTTTCGAGCAAAATAATTTGCTGCTTTTTGAAAAACAGCTCTTTGGAAACCGATGCGATTTTCTCCAGCGATTCCGCCGAAACATTCTCGAAGAAATGCAGCTTTGCGAGTGTGGATGGTGTGACCATGCCCATCGGGACTTCCTTTTTAAGCGCGTTCTTTTTTGGCGGATAACGCATCTTCCAGCAGTGCCAGGACGCGCGCCATCACGGCTTCCGGCGAAAGATTATCGGTATTAATAATAATGGCGTCGGCGGCGGGAACCATCGGCGAGATGGGCTTTTCGCGGTCGAGTTTATCGCGGCGCACCATCGCGGCGAGAATCGCGTCGTAATCGGCGGGTTCGCCCCGCGCGATGCGTTCTTCATACCGGCGACGCGCTCGCACCTCCACCGAGGCTTCGATGAACAGCTTCAAATCGGCATCCGGCAGAACCACCGTGCCGATGTCCCGCCCAACCATCACCACCGACCCGCGCCGGGCGATGTCCCGTTGCTGGCGGGTGAGGACGGCGCGCACCGCCGGGTATGATGAAACCAGCGATACGTGGGCGTCAATTTCTGGCGTGCGAATTTCCCACGTGATGTCCGTGCCGTCCACCAGAATGGTGGCTTGTCTGCCGTCGTTTTCATTCGGCGGCAGAATTTCGAGGCGTATGGTTTCTGCCAGTGCGGAAACCGCCGCTTCGTCGGCGGGGTCAATGTGGTGGTGCAGTGCCGCCCAAGTGACGGCGCGATACATCACGCCGGTATCCAGATACAGACAGTTCAGTTTTTTAGCCAACGCGCAACCCAATGTGCTTTTGCCGGAGGCGGCAGATCCATCGAGTGCGATGATGAATGATTCTTTCACAAAAGTCCTCTATTTTTTTCGCGGCGGAGACGGCTTTTTGGGACGTTGGGCGGGTTTTTTGCGGATACTCTGTTTCAGCATGTCCACCTCTCTGGGGGAGAGATGACGCCACGCGCCCGGCTTTAGATTGCCCAGTTTCAGGGGTCCGAAGCGCACGCGCACCAGAGTGATGACCGGATATTTCAACTGCTGGGCAACCTCGCGGATATGCCGTTTGCGACCTTCTTTGAGGATGACGCGCAACCATCCGGGGGCATCGGAGCGCAGGGGCGAGACTTCCATCGGGGCTACCGGTTTGCCGTCCACCTCAAAACCGCCCCGTCGCCAGCGACGCAACACGTCTTTTGTGGGCGTGCCGTTCACCAGCACTTCATATTCCCGCTCATGTTCAAATGACGGGTGGGTGAGCCGTTGGGCAATTTCGCCGTCGTTGGTCAGCAATATCAGCCCTTCGCTTTCAAAATCAAGCCGCCCGACCGGAAAGACGCGCTCCGGGATGTCCACCAAATCCAGCACCGTTTTGCGGTCGCCCCATCCGTCACGGGTGGTGGAGAGCACGTAGCGGGGTTTGTTCAAAATGATATACACATGTTTGTGCGGCAGTTTCACCGGTTTGCCGTCCACGGAAACTTTGTCGCGTAATGGGTCAACTTTTGTCCCCAATTCCGTGACGGTCTGATTGTTGACCGAGACACGTCCGTCGGTAATCAGCGTTTCCGCGGCGCGCCGGGAGGCGACGCCTGCATGTGCCAGATATTTTTGTAACCGCATTAATGTTTGTTTTTGAGCCAAAAAAAACCGTCCGCCAAAATTTAGTTACCGTATTATGCCAGCGCAAAGATGAATGGGCAAGATAGGTGTGTCCGGTTACGCCGGTGCGGTTTCGTCGCCGTTTTCCGCGGGTGTTTCGGGGTCGTCCATATCCAGCGGCGGCATTTCATCCAGCGATGCCAGTCCGAAATATTTCAGAAATTCAAAGGTTGTGCCGTATTGCCGGGGGCGTCCGGCGGTGTCGAGCTGCCCCACCACTTCAATCAACCCTTTGCTCAACAGATTGCGCAACACGCCATCGCTGCTCACCCCGCGGATTGATTCAATCTCCGGGCGGGTTATCGGCTGCTTGTAGGCGACGATGCCCAGCACTTCCAGCGCGGCGGGCGACAGTTTGGTGGAGATGGACAGCCCCAGAAACCGCTCGATTGCGGGTGTGGCATGGGGAGCGGTTGCCAGTTGCACCCGTTTCCCCAGCCGTTGCAGGCGCAGAAAACGCTGTTCGTAACTTTCATTCAGCGCGGCGAGCGCCTTTTCGACGGTTTTGGTGGTTGTGTCGAGGGTGGTCGCCAGTTCATTCAGCGTGACGGGGTGGTCTGCCACGAAGAGGAGCGCTTCAATCAGCGCCGCCATTTCCGGGATGGACATTGTTTCGGCAGTGGGTTGGGTTTGGGGTTCAGATGATGTTTTGTTCGTCATAATCCTGTTTTGATGGTATAATTTGCTCGATTACCGATAAAGAAGGTGGTAAAATATGCGTTCACGCTCCAAAAAAATGGTTGTGATATGGGTTTTGCTGGCGGCTGTTTCCGTGCTGGCATGTTCCATCGGGTCGGGGGCGCAACCGACGAAAGCCGTCCCCGTGGTGATGCCGCCCGAAATTACCCCCAATGCCACCGCTGCCGCCCGCGCGAAGAAGAATTTCAGTCAGGCGATGCAGGAGGCAAAAGGGGGGCGCGAGGTTCAATTCCGCATTACCCCGGAGGAGATAACCTCTTTGGTGGTGGATGCGCTCGCGTTGCGGGCGGAAGTTCCGGTCTCCAATCCGCAAATCTGGTTCGCTGATGACAACATCTATGTGCTCATGGATGTGCAGACCTTCGGCGGGGCATCTGTTTCCGCGTTGCTGGTGATGCGCCCCGTTGTGACCGCAGACGGGCAGATGCAGGTGGAGCCGGTGAGCGCCAAAATGGGCTCGTTTTCCATCCCTGATGCTATTGTCAACAATATTACCGAAACGGCAAATGAAACACTGCGCGAAATGCCGTTCAATATTTCCGTCAGCGCCATTGAAGTGCGTGACAATGAGCTGATTATCACCGCCACCCGCACCGATTAATCGGCGGCGCGGTTCAAAAGCTGTGCCGCCACCGTTTCAAGGGCAGTTTGCTGTGCCCGCGCCATCGATTGCAGGCGCAGGTAGGCTTCGTTTTCCGTGAGCCCCGTTGCCATCAGGGCGCTTTTCGCCGCCGAGACCACATCGCGTCCGGTGATTTTTTTTTGCAGGCTGATTGCCGTGTCGGAAATGGCGGCGCGCTCGGCAAAACGGGCGAGCGCCACATCAATCATCGGCGCGAGTTTGCTTTCATTCACCGGTTTCACCAGATAGCCCATCACCAGCGCATTGACCGCGCGCTCCACCAGCGCATGCTCGCTGAACGCGGTCAGCATGATCACCGGCAGTGGGGCGCGCTCCGCCAGATGCTCCGCCACCGCCAGCCCGTCCATCTCCGGCATTTTGATGTCCAGCAGCAGCAAATCGGGATGGAATTCCAGCACTTTTTCAATCGCTTCCGTGCCGTTGCGCGCCGTCGCCACCACTCGATGCCCCAGCGCGCGCACCATTGACGTCAATCCCATTCGGATAACCCCTTCGTCATCCGCAATCACAATCCGAACAGGTCTTGTTTCAGGCATAAATCAGATGTCTTTCCACCATTATTTTATGAAAGGGGACGGCGGCGCGAGCGCGTGCCCCGCCCGTCGGCGCCGATTGCAGCGAAAACGTGCCGTCCAAATCTTCTTCAATCAGCGTTTGCACCAACTCCAACCCCAAACCGCGCCGGTCTGTGGAAAAATCGGCGGGCAGCCCGACGCCGTCATCCGTCACCGTGAGTCGCAGCATATTTTCCCGGTGTCCGATTTGGATGCTGATATTCCCGTCGCGCCGGTTGGGGAAGCCGTGTTCCAGCGCATTTTGCACCAGCTCGTTCACCACCAGCGCCAGCGTGGTTGCCGCCTGCGATGAGATGGTATATTCCTCGCCGTCCACCGTCAGCGCCACCTGCCCCGCAATGGTCATATTTCGGGCGACGGTGTGCGCCACCTGTTCCACCAGATTTTTCAGCGCCACCTGTGTGTGATGCTCGTGCGCCAGAATCTCATGCACGGTGGCGATGCTCAACACGCGGTTGATGGTTTCGTGCAAAATATCCTGCGGCGAAAGCGATTCCTCAAGCGAGGCTTGCATTCGCAGCAGCATGGCAATGGTCTGTAAATTGTTTTTCACCCGATGGTGAATCTCCTGCACCACTGCCGCCCGCACCGAGCGCGTTTTTTCCAGCGCGGTGGCGGCTAAATCGGTGATGAAGCTGAAGAGTTCCACCTCGTCGGCGGTGAAATGATGCGTCTCGGCAGTCTGCACATTTATGGCGCCGATGACCTTCCCCTGCGCCGTGAGCGGCATCGCCATGAGCGACACAAATTTGCTCTCCCCGGAGCCGAGGACGCGAAAAAAGCGGGGGTCGGCGGCGGCATTGGCGACGGCGATTGTTTCGCCGTGCGCTGCCGCCCAGCCGGTGAGACCCGCGCCGCGCGGCAATTGCACCCGCCCGATGCCTGCCGTGCGCAACCCGCTCGATGCCGCGAGCACCAGCGCGGACGCATCCCGGTTGAAAAGATAGATGGAACACGACGGCACGCCCATCACCTCGGTGGTGCGACGGGTGATTAAATCGAGCGTGGAATCCAAATCGCGCGCTTCTGCAATGGCGCGGCTGATTTCGCGCACCGCCGCCAGTTGGGCGGTTTTCTGTTTCAATTGCCGGGTCAGGTCATCCATCATCACACCCTCCCTATTTTACCACAAAATTATTTTTTTGCTTCAATTTGAATTGACGCGGGTGCGGCTGTTGCAAAGTAAATTTTAAGGTTGATATTTTCCGTGATTTTGCGCTGTAG
>CAZMXX010000026.1:0-18455 GCA_964570315.1 uncultured Anaerolineaceae bacterium
GGTTGGGTTTCAAACACGGTGTGGGGGATGCGGCTGGTCTCGGTGCTGTTTGGGGTGGGCGGCGTGCTGGCGGCATTTCTGTTCGGGCGGGAATTGCGCGGCGCGCGCTTCGGGCTGATTCTGGCGTTTTTGCTGGCGGTTATGCGCTGGGACATCAATTTCAGCCGGATTGCTATGACCGGCATTGATACCCCCTTCTTTGAATTGCTGGCGCTCTTCTTCCTGACCCGCGCCCTGAAAAGAAATTCCCTGCGGGCGGCAATTTTCGCCGGGCTGGCGCTCGGCGGCGGATTGAGCTTTTATACCGCCTTCCGGCTCTTTGTGGTGGCGGTGGGGATGTTCGCCCTGCTCGCCACCCTCTTTTGGCGCACCCCGTCGCGGCGATGGACAACCATCGGCGTGCAGGTGGCGGCGCTGGCGGTGGCGGTCTGGCTGGCGGCAATGCCGGTGGTGCAATTCGCCGTGCGCCACCCCGAAGCGTATTGGGCGCGGGTGCGGACAACGTCCATTCTCAACCGGCGCGACGACCCCAATTTGCCGCACGCGCTCTTTGTCAGCACGCTGAAGCACGCCAAAATGTTCACCATTCACGGCGACAACAACGGGCGGCACAATCTGCCCGGCGAACCGGAACTCGACCCGCTGATGGGGCTTCTTTTCATTTTCGGATTGGCGCTGGCGCTGAAAAACATCCGCCGCCCGGAAAATACCTTCTTCCTGCTGTTGCTCCCCATCGGGCTGGCAGGGGGAATTTTCTCGCTCGATTTTGAAGCGCCGCAATCCCTGCGCAGTATCGCCGTCATCCCCGCGGTGGTGTATTTTTCCGCGCTTCCGCTCGGTTGGCTGACGGAAGAGGGGCGGCAAACGCTGAAACCGCTCTCCCGCCGATGGAAAATCGTGCCGGTGGGATTGACCGCGCTGGCGTTGCTGGCATTCAACGCGCACACCTATTTTGTGCGGCAGGCGAGTGACTTCGCCGTGTGGAACGCCTTTTCCACCCCGGAGACCATCACCGGCAAAAAGATGGCGGCGCTGGGCGCAGACACCGATTTTTTCCTGTCGCCCTTTTTGGCGAACCATCCCACCATCCAATTTTTAGCCCCCGACGCCCCGCACACCACCGTTTTTGAACTGCCCGACGCGCTCCCCATCCGCACCGATGCCACCCGTCCCGCCGCGCTGTTCATCCACCCCGATGACAGCTGGATTTTCACGCGGGCGCAGCAACTCTACCCCGCCGGAAAATTCGACACGGTGAGCAACGCCCCCGACAGCCCGCCCGCCGTGCAGACGGTGGAACTCAGCCCGGAGGATATTTCGGCGGTGCAGGGGGTGGCGCTGAAATTATGGCGCAACGCCAACGCCGACACCGCCGCGCCCCCCGCGCAGGCAGTCCGCGCCGAGACCATCGCCGCGCCGCCGTCGCTCCTCGCGCCCCCGTTCACCGCCGTGTGGGAAGGGACGCTGTACGCCCCGAAATTCGGCACGTACATCTTCCGGCTCGATTCGCCCGCGCAAACCCTGCTGGAAATTGACGGTTTTTCGGTGCTGGCGGGCAGCGGCGCGCAATCGGCGCAAATCTCGCTGGCGGAGGGGAACCATCATCTGCGGGGGGAAGGGGCTTTCGCCGCCGACCTCCCCTTTTCGCTGACGTGGCAACCGCCGGGTGAATCGGCGGGGACGATTCCGCGCCGCAATCTCTATTTGCCGCCGGTGGCGACACAGGGGCTGCTGGGGGAATATTTCCCCAATGATGAATGGGCAGCGCCGCCCGCACTGGCGCGGATTGACCCGTTTTTGAACATCTATTTCCATCTCACCCCCCTGCCCCGCCCGTACACCGTGCGCTGGTCGGGGTCGCTGGTTGTGCCCCAAACGGGCGTCTATCGTCTGCAATTGCGCACCGTGGGGAACGCTCAATTATTTGTGGACGGGCAATCGGTACTGCACACCAACATGGCGGGCGTCCCGTTTGAGCAGGTGCTGTCGCTGACGGCGGGACTTCATCCGCTGGAGATAAAATTTCTGGACAATGTTTCTCGCTCGGAAATCCGGCTGACGTGGACGCCGCCAAATGAGGAAGTGCCCCGTCCCATCCCGCCGGAAAATCTGCTCCCCCCGACCGGTTCGGCATGGCAGCCCTTCGCCCAAACGCCAACCGCCGCCGCTTTTGAGCCGAAACCGCTCTCTTCCGATTACCGGATGACGCTGGCTGACGGATTACGCGAACCGCGCGACATCGCTGTCGGCGGGGACGGCACAATTTTTGTGGCGGATAGCGGTATTGTGGGGGTGCATACTTTCGCGCCCGACGGCATGACACTCGACGCGTGGACGGAAACGGGGGACGGCGCATTCCTCGCCCCATTCGGGGTGGTCGCCGCCCCGGACGGCTCGGTGTGGGTGCTGGACGCCGACCGGCAACAGGTGTTCGGCTTCGCGGCGGACGGCACACCCGGCGGGCGCATCGGCGGGGCGGAAGCGCAATTGTATCACCCGCGCGGCTTGTCCCTTTTCACGGATGAAAACGGCGCACCGACGCTGGTCATCGCCAATACGGGTACGGGCAATCTGGTCTTTTTCGGGCTGGATGGGACACTGCGGGGCAAACTCGGCACATTTGGGGACGCGCCGGGGCAATTCAACGAGCCGGTGGACGTGCTGCGCGATTCATTCGGCACCTATTTTGTCACCGAGGGCGCAAACGCCAACCGCTGGCAGCGGGTGGACGCGCTCGGCAATCCGCTGGCAACGTGGGAGACCCCGGCGCCGGTGGCATTCGACGGCAGTCACCTCACCGCCGCGCCGGACGGTTCCATATTGATGACCAATTCGCAATTGGGGGTGGTGCAGCGGTTCGCGCCGGATGGCACGTTGATGGAAGAATGGCGCACGCTCGGCGAAGTCACTTTCCAGCGTCCGGTGGGGATTTTTATGGATGAAGCATCGGGGCGGCTGTTCATCGCCGATATTGGCGCGGGGGTGGTGTACGTTTTCGCGGTGACGGTGGAAGGGTAGAAACAATGTATCGGGGTCTGTGCGGCATTCGTTACTTCTCAAGGAAGATGGTTTTTTCCACCACCGGCACTTCGAGCGTTTCTCCCTGATATGACAGAGTGGTTGTCCCGTTGCGGTACTCACTGCCGAACAGCAACGCATCCAAATCAACATCCGCCATCAGATAGCCCGCCGCCTCAATGCGTGCCGACAAATTTGCCGGCAAAGACGCATCGTATGGGATTTCATATCCGCCGCCGGTTTCACCCGAATATTGGATGACCGCTACCCCCGAATCATCGGTGCGCCACCCGGTCTCCTCGTTGTAAGCGACGAAGCGGTCGGCGGCGGTCAGTTTTTCGTCGCCCCGATACAGCCATATTTGCGCATCGGCGACCGGCTGACCGGCAGCGCTCACCACCGTCAGACGGATTTCCGCCGCCGGACGCGGCATAATCCAAACGCGCCCCTCATCCGAGCCGGGGGCAAACTTGCAACCCGCCACCGACAAAACGAGAATCACCGCAACCACCGGCAAACGGATTTTACACATCCAAATTTTGCACCTGTTTGGCGTGGGTTTGGATGAATCGCTTGCGTGGCAAAACGATATTCCCCATCAGCATGTCGAAAGTTTTGTCGGCGCTGGCGGCATCTTCGATGGTCACGCGCAGGAGGATGCGCGTTTCGGGGTTCATGGTGGTTTCCCACAGTTGGTCGGGGTTCATTTCCCCCAAACCTTTGTACCGTTGAACGTGATACTTGTCGCCGTTCAGCGGTTGCAGGATGACATCACGTTCCGCATCAGAGAAGGCGTAATGCACTTTTTTCTTGTGGGTGATGGCGTATAACGGCGGTTGAGCAATATACAGATGCCCATGCTCGATAATTTCGGGCATGTAGCGGAAGAAAAAAGTGAGCAGCAGCGTGCGAATGTGCGCGCCGTCCACATCCGCATCGGTCATGATGATGACGCGGTGATAGCGCAGGTCATCCAGCGAGAAGCTATCACCGATGCCCGTACCCAGCGCAGTGATGAAGGTACGCACCTCGTTGTTGCTCAGAATTTTGTCCAGATGCGCCCGCTCGGTGTTGAGAATCTTTCCGCGCAGGGGCAATATCGCCTGAAAACGACGGTCGCGCCCCATTTTGGCGCTGCCGCCCGCGCTGTCGCCCTCAACGATGTACAATTCGGCGTGTGCCGGGTCGCGCTCCGAGCAATCCGCCAGTTTGCCGGGCAACGCCATCGAACTGAGGGCGCTTTTGCGGAACACCAAATCGCGCGCTTTTTTGGCGGCTTCCCGCGCCCGCGCCGAAGTGCGGCACTTTTCCACCACCGCTTTCGCGCCTTTGGGGTGCGTTTCCAGATACACGGCGGTGATGTCGGAGACCACAGCTTCCACCGCGTAGCGCACATCGGTGTTCATCAATTTCACTTTGGTCTGGCTTTCAAATTGCGGGTCGGGGTGTTTGATGGAAATGATGGCGGTCAAACCCTCGCGGATGTCATCTCCGGAGAAATTTGTTTCGCCTTCTTTCAGCAGGTTGTTTTTGCGGGCATAATCGTTGATGGTGCGGGTGAGCGCCGTGCGGAAGCCGGTCAGATGTGTGCCGCCATCGGGGGTGTGGATGGTGTTGGCGAAGGTGTAGATATTTTCGGTGTAAGCGTCGGTGTATTGGAATGCCACCTCCACCGTCATGCTATCCACCTCGCGCTCCCCGGCGATGATGCTGTGCAGTGTGTTTTTGCTGCGGTTCAAGTAACGCACGAAGGACGCGAATCCGCCTTCAAAATAGAAACTGTGTTCGGTAACGGGGTCGGTGCGTTCATCAATCAGCGTCAGGGTGATGCCTTTGGTGATGAACGCCATCTCCCGAAAACGCTGCAACAGGGTGTGGAAACTCAACCCTTCCACTTCCGTGAAAATCGTTTCATCGTATTTAAAGGTGATGGTAGTGCCGGTTTCATCGGGGTTTTCCAGCGCGGAAACCTGTTCCACTTCCGTCACGGCGATGCCGCGCTCATAACGCTGACGGTACAGATACCCGTTACGGCGCACATCCGCCACCAGCCATTCGCTCAGCGCATTCACCGCACTCACCCCCACGCCGTGCAATCCGCCCGACACTTTGTAGGCGTTGTTGTCGAATTTCCCGCCCGCGTGCAGGGAGGTCAACACCAGTTGCAGGGTGGATATTTTCTTTTCGGGATGGGGTTCCACCGGGATGCCGCTACCGTTGTCCACCACGGTGACGCTTTGGTCGGGGTGGATGGTCACGGTGATGGTGTCACAGCGCCCCGCCAGCGCTTCATCAATGGAGTTGTCCACCACTTCGTACACCAGATGGTGCAACGCCTTGATGTCTGTCCCCCCGACATACATCCCCGGACGACGGCGTACCGCCTCCAGCCCTTCCAGCACTTGAATATTTTCCGCCCCATACTGCTGTGTGTTTTGTTCTGCCACCAACTATCTCCCGTCACATCGTACCCTTTTTGACGGATTCACATCAGATTGGCGTCCATCAAAAAAGCTACGTTTATGATAAAATGTAATCAAGAAATTATACCATATTTTGTGCTATCTGCCCAATCACAGCCCGCATCCCACCGGGGGAGAAAACCACAATATAGCGGGGGCACGGGTCAAAAAACCACAACATACAGCGTGCGAACGGTTGCCACGCGCCATGCATCACGCCCGTTGAACACCCCCGCCCGTTGTTGTCTCGAAAGTTTGCCTGTTTTGAGGTGAGTCATACAATAGCAGTACCATGCGTCATCAGACGCACCACTGGAGGATACCATGCCGGAATTTGTGATTGAAGGGGGGCACACCCTCTCCGGAACCTATACCCCAAGCGGGAACAAAAATGCCGCGTTTCCGCTGCTGTCGGCGGCGCTGCTCACCGATGAACCGGTCACCCTGCACAATCTGCCCGACATCGGCGACATCAGCACCATGCTGGCAATTATGGCAGATTTGGGCGTGGATGTGACCCGCCATTCCCCGCATGATGTCACGCTCCGCGCGACGACCATCCGCAAAACAACACCCGACCCGATGATGTTCAGCCAGATTCGGGGGGCGCTGGTGCTGATGGGTTCGCTTTTGGCGCGCGAAGGGCGCATCACCCTTTCCGCGCCCGGCGGCGACCAAATCGGCAGGCGGCGGATTGATACCCACCTGCTGGTACTGGCGGCGTTGGGGGTGACGGTGGAACACAATGGCGAATTCACGCTCACCGTGCGCGACGGGCTGCACGGCGCCGACCATCTGCTGGATGAAGCGAGCGTGACCGGCACGGAAAACGCGGTGCTGGCGGCAGTGCTGGCGGACGGCGTGACCATTCTGCGCAACGCCGCCTCCGAGCCACACGTGCAGGAATTGTGCCTGCTGCTCAACAAAATGGGCGCGCGCATCGCCGGTATCGGCTCGAATGTGCTCACCATCACCGGGGTGGAACGTCTGCACGGCGCGGAATTCACCCTCGGCGCGGATTATCTGGAAGTGGCGAGCATCATCAGCCTGGCGGCAGTGACGCACAGCGAAATTCTGATAAAAAATGCCGCGCCGGAACATATGCGCATGCCTTTTTTGGTGTTCGACAAACTTGGGGTGAACCCGGAAGTGCGCGGGGATGATATTTTTGTCTCGGCGCAGCAACGGCTGGAAGTGAGACCGGACATCGGCGGCATGATACCGAAAATTGAGGACGCGCCGTGGCCCGCTTTCCCCGCCGATATGATGAGCGTTTCGCTGGTGACGGCGACGCAGGCAAACGGCACGGTGCTGTTCCATGAAAAGATGTTTGAAAGCCGGCTCTATTTTGTGGACAAATTGATTGCGATGGGCGCACGCATCATCCTGTGCGACCCCCACCGGGCGGTGGTGCAGGGACCCTCGGCACTGCACGCGGAACGGCAGGGCATTTCCAGCCCGGATATTCGCGCGGGGATGGCGTTGCTGCTCGCCGCTTTCGCCGCTGAAGGCACGTCCATCATCCGCAACATTCGCCAAATTGACCGCGGATACGAGCGGATTGAGGAAAAATTGCTGGCGCTCGGTGCGAGAATCAAACGGGTGGCATAAAAAAAGCGTGCCGTTCGGAATGTACGGCACGCAAAAATGAAATGATGGCTATGCGTCGGGTTCGTCCTCGGACGGGCGTTCCGGTTCAGAAATTTTCCAGCCCAGCGAGACGCGCAATTGCGAATCGCGGCTATCGGCGCGGGCAAGCATCGCCCCGGCGGCGGGGTCGATTTTAATGGCGAAATCAATCTTCACGTGGTCGGGTTGATTCTCCATCCCGTGCAGGGTGTCGAACACGCTCGCCGCCGCCATTTGGATGGTCTCCATCGCCTGTGAAAAGGCGTTGTTGGCAGTTGCTTTTTTCTCTTCGTTGCTTTGTTGGACACCAAAACCCACGTGCCCCCGATTGTCGCTCACTTCAATGAGAATTTTCCCATTTTCCCCAACGGTTGACTCAATATAGTCGGTCATAATTCTGGTTGATTATCCTTTCTTCTGTTTAATCAAAATAGTTGCCAAATCAAGGTACGATTCCGCGCCTTTGTGTTCCGGCGCGTATTCGATGATGGCTTGGCTGGCAACCGTCGCTTCCGCGAAGCGGATACTTTTGTAGATGACCACATCCAGCACCTTGCTGCCAAACACATCGTGAATTTCATCCAGCACTTCCCGCGCGTGAACCGTGCCGGTAGTGTACATCGTTGCCACAATCCCCGCCAAATCGAGGTCGGGATTCAGGCGGCGTTTCACCTGCTCCACCGTTTCCAACAGCGATTGCAACCCACGCATGGCGAAATACTCGGTTTGCAGGGGGATGAGCACTTCCGTGGCGGCGCACAATGCGTTGGTGGTAAGTATACCCAAGCTGGGCGGGCAGTCAATTAAGACGAAATCATACCACTCTTTCATCGGTTCCAGCGCCGATTGCAAGCGCAATTCGCGCCGGATTTCGGGCAGAAGTTCCACTTCCGCCATTGCCAAATCACGGTTGGCGGGTATCAAATCCAAATAGGTTTTGACGGGATGGATCAACTCACGCATCTTCACCTTCGGATTGGTGAGCGCGGCGTAGGTCGTTTCAGAGGGGGCAAGCTCATCGGCAAACAGCCCGTACCCGGCGGTGAGCGCCCCTTGCGGGTCTAAATCCACCACCAGCGTTTTCTTCCTTTTTTGGGCGAAGGCGACACCCAGATTTGCCACGGTGGTTGTTTTCCCCACACCCCCTTTTTGATTGGCAACTGCGATTATGCGTGTCACGAAATCCTCCTGTGGAACGCCGAAAATCTCGGTATCAGCGATGGTTGTTGCGGCGAACGGGGCGCATATTCAGCACCAACTCGGTGAAGCGGGTGTAATCCCTCGCTCCCCGGCTGCGTGGCGCGTACTCAAATATTGTTTTCCCTTCGCCCGGTGCTTCAGAAAGTTTTGTGTCCACCCAAATGGGCGGCGTCACCCGCTTGCCGAAATCCTCTTTCAGCATCGTCATGATGATATTGCTCACCTTGCGGCGCGGGTCAAAAAATGAGGGGATGATGAGCCGGATGGACGCGCTGCGCCCCAACATTCGGCTCACCTGCCGCAAATAGGTCATAAATTGGCGTGCACCTGCCATTGCCAGCATCTCCATGGATACGGGGACGAAAACTTCATCCACATAATACATGGCATTGATGGTGAGCAGTGACAGCGACGGTGCGCAATCGAAAATCTGGAAGTCGTAATCATCCGTACCGTTGAATAAATTGAGGAAAATTTCTTCGCGGGCAATTTCCATCACCATGCGCTGTTGGGCTTTAAACAGCGAAAGGCTGCCCGGCACAATATCCAGATTGTTACGGGTGGGAATGATGGCGTCTGCCAGCGGCACATCGCGGCTCAACACATCCGCCAGCGAGCGGGTGTAATTGGTCACCCCCAACGCCATCGCTACATTCGATTGCGTGTCGGTATCAACCAGCAAAACACGCTTTCCCCGCAACGCGAGTCCGGCGCTCAGATTCACACAGATGGTTGTTTTACCGATACCGCCTTTAAAACCGACCACCGCAATTTTGCGCATCATGTTTGCCTGCCGTCATTTATGCTGCGAATATTAGGCGTTCCCTTCAAGCGGAAAGGGTCCCGGCGGCGGCGGTGGAACAACCTCTTCCTCCACTTCCGTGTCGCGGAAAATCACTTTCAGCACCCTGCCCAGCAAATCAAAGGCAAGATTTTCTTTGAAACCGGCGGCGGTGGCTAAAAAGTACGAAAGCACCTCAAAAATCAACCGGCTGGTTGAATCCCCCGGTGTGGTTTGTTGCAGCACCGCCGGGGTCAGCCCAAAGGGACGCATCACCACAAAGACAATCAAATAGATGAGCGTGCCGACAATCATGCCCATGAACGGTTTCACAAAATATGAAAGGACATATTCCACATCGAAGCGGCGGTTGGTGACGTATTTCAACAGGCTGTGAAAAACTGCCGCCACGCCGCCAATCGCGCCGAAAAAGAGCGAGCGCAGGAAAACATCGGGAACCAGCAAGTCTGAAATGGCTTTGTTGCTAGTGAGGATATTCAGCAGGAAATCGGGGTTGAAGATGAGGTACACGAAGACCACAAACCAAATCATCCCCCAAACCACCAGCCAGCGACTCCAGCGGTCGGCTTGGCGGGCGCTCTCTTCCGCGCGGTCGAGCCGGGCTTTTACCTGTTCGATGTTCCATTCCGCTTTCGCCAGATATTTTATCTGATAATTCATCATGATGTAGCGGGTTTCTGCCAGCAATTTGTGCGCCCAATCGGTGATTTCTTTGCTGACGCTGATATTTTCATCCAAAATTTGCTCATACAGCGCGTCGATGGCGTTGTAAATTTGCAAAAATTGCTCGCGGATGCGCGGGTCGTTCAGCAACCGGCGACGCTCCTTCATCTCCTCCGGGGATAAATCTTCCGCATCGGCAGGCAACTCAAAAGAGAGGGTCGGGGCTTCTTCATCCGTGCGGGTGAAATCGAATAGATTGTCGAAGTCTCTGCCGGTTCCCAACGACAGCGCCGACGAGCGCGACACGCTGGAGGAGGTCGGTGTGCCCACCGTGGGACTGCTCCACGCGGGCGGGGCGGTCTCGGCAGCGGGGATACCGGGGTCGAACGGTGCGGGCGTGGACGTGGGCGGCGTGGCGGCGGGTTTGGCGGGCGCGGGTTCTTCTGCCAGCGCGGAATCGAGCAACGCCGCCAAATCAGACTCATCGGTGGTGGTATCTGTGCCGGAAGCCACGGGAAAATCAATGACCGGATTGATGGGCGTGGTGTCATCCCCAATTTCCCCGCTGGGCAGGTTTTCCACGGGCGTGCCGCTCAACGGCGTTTCCATCGCCGTGGGGAAATCCATATCGCCAATTTCTTCCGAAGGCAAATCCTCGACGGGCGTCCCGCCGAGCGGTTCATCGAGCGCCGCCGGGAAATCCGCCAGCGGGTCAAGGGCGTCGGTGAGATTACCCGCTTCGTTGGCGGGCAAATGTTCGTTGAGCGGTCCGCCGGGCGGGGTCTCCAGCGCGCGCGGCAGATTATCGTATGCCGCACCGTCACCGGCTTCCCCCATCGGCAGGTTTTCGCCCATGCTCACCGAAAGTGAGCCGCGGGGGGCGGGCACATTTGCCGGGCTGAGACTCGCTTCTGCCGCCTCGGCGAGCGCCGCCAGTTCATCGGCGGGGTTGGTGGTTTTGGGGGTCGTTTTTCGCCGGGTGCGTCGGGTGGCGGGTTTGGCTTTTGTGGTGCGGGCGGACGTTTTGGTCGCGCCCGTTTTGGGGTTGCTCTTCGCCGTGGTGCTTTTGGCGGTGGATGCGCGCCGTCGCGTCGCCGGTTTTTTGGCGGAGGCGGGCTTCTTCGTGGACGTCGGGGTTTTCTTCGCCGCAGAAGGGGAATCGGCGGGCGCGCCGAAGAGCGCATCCAATTCCTTCTCTTTACTGCGTTTGAAGACATTTTTATCTTTGAGGCTAGGGCGTTTTCTAGCCATACGCATCACCTCCGGCGAAAATTTGACCATACAGCCGATTTTTCATCTGACATAACCATTATACCACAAAACTCACAGAACGCTAGATTGCTTATGTAAAATTATAGGTAAAAAGTAAGGGGTAACGGCGATTGTTTGGGGCGGAAATGTATGACAATCGAGGGCTGAAATTCCGGTGGTCGTCGCCCCGTTGCGTGTTGTGAGGGAACACCGCGCCGGGATGAACCGCAAAGACGAAAAGAAAGCCAAGTTTTTCTTCGTTTCCCGTCTTTTTGCTTTGTGACTTTAGCGGCTTCGCGGTGAATTCAACGGCTATCGCACAACAGCATCCAAAAGCGAGGCTATCGAAATCCCCCAAAAAGAAAAACCTCCGCGGGGGGCGAAGGTTGTGGTGGGGAAGGCGGGACTCGAACCCGCACGCCTCGCGGCACGTGATCCTAAATCACGCTCGTCTGCCAATTCCGACACTCCCCCAAAAAGATGGTGCGGCTCATTTGTCGCCTATTATATCGAAAACCGCCGAACACGCAATCATCGCGCCGGCGGTTTTTCGGGGAATAATTCGGGGCAACGTAAACCCGAGTAACTTTTTTATCGGTGGGGATGACCATCTGATTGTCTGTGCTGCCACTGAAGAACTGGCACGCCGTAAGCGAAAAATTATCTATTGCTTCTCCACCAGTTTTTTCAAAATGGGGATGGCGGCGCGGGCGGCGCGTCCCCGGTGGCTGATGCGATGTTTCTCCGCCGAAGAAACCTGCGCCAGGGTTTTTGAAAATTCGGGAACCCAAAAAACGGGGTCGTACCCGAAGCCGCCGGCACCGGCGGGGGCGTGGGTGATGCGCCCCTCAACCGCGCCGTGCACCACATCCACCACCATTTCGGGCAGCACAATCGCCAGCGCGCACCGAAAACGCGCCGTGCGGCGGTCGTCCGGCACACCGGCGAGCTTTTCCAGCACCAGCTCGTACCGTTCGCGGTGAGCCCCTTTGGGCGTGTCGCCGTACCGCGCGGAATACACCCCCGGTTCACCGCCGAGCGCGTCCACTTCCAGCCCGGAATCATCCGCAATGGTGAGCAGTCCGGTCACTTGGGCGAAGGCGGTCGCTTTGATGATGGCGTTTTCTTCAAAAGTTGTTCCCGTCTCCTCCGGTTCCATCTCCAGCCCCAACTCACGGGGGAAGGTAATTTCCAGCGGCAGGTCGGCGAAAATTTCTTTGAATTCTTCAATTTTGTGCGCGTTGTTGGTTGCAATTAATAATTTCAACCGCCGCTCCTTTACTGCAAGGCGATGGTGTACACCGTACCGCCGGACACCGGCTGCCACAACAGCTTCAGCGGGGCATCCCCGGCGATGACGTGGAAGAGCAAATCGCCTTCCACCGGCGTGTCATCCGTCAATTCGCCACCGGAGAGTCGCCGTCCGTTGTCCGCCTGCGGGTCAGGCTGGTAGAGGACGTCCTGCCCGTTCTGCAACTGGAAATTCGAGATTTCATACAATTGCGGCATGCTCGCCGGTGCGACTCGGCGCAACTGCACCGACACCGCCACAAATTCCATCCCGTCTGCGGGCGCGAGGTTCACCGGTTGCACCCCGCGTTGAATGTCCAGCACCACCAGCTCGACGCCGATGTCGTTGGCAACCACCGGGTCACCCAGCACCGGGAAACCATCGCCGGCGGGGGCGACTGTGGGTTGCACGGGCTGCGGTTGTTCGTTCACGGGGGCAGGCGGTGCGCCCGCCGGATTTGTGGATTGTACGGGTATGGTCTCGGCGAAGGTTGTGGATTCGGTGGCGACGGCATTTTTCGGCGAGGTGATGCCGTAACGGGCATCCACTACCCAGGCAACAGCCAGCAGAATGACACAGCACCCGACCAATATCAGAGTGGCACAGCCGCCCATCAAACCATAAAATAACGGACTGCGCGGCGGCGATTCGTCATCATAATATTCCGGTTCGGGGTCGGGCAGTTGTTGATACTGCGGCGGTTGGTACTGCGGTGGTCTGGGTGGATAAGTTGGCGGTCCCCAATTTTGGGTCATATTGGTCTCCCTTGTTTTGTAAAATTACGGATTCATTATAACATACAGCAGCGCAATGCGTAAACTGAAATTAGTTATTTGAGATTGGATATTGAAAATTGGAACGTCTGAAAACTGCCGCCGCCGAGATGGGGATAGCCCTTTCTGCGACGCAACTCAATCAATTTGAAATATATTTTACCGAATTGGCGGACTGGAACCGGCGCGTCAACCTCACCCGCATCATTGAGCGAGAAGCGGTCATCGTCAAGCATTTTTTGGATTCACTTTCCTGCCTGCGCGCCGTGCCGAAACTCCCCGCGCAGGTGGTGGACGTTGGCACGGGGGCGGGATTGCCGGGGCTGGTGCTGAAAATTGTTCAGCCGGATATTCAACTCACGCTGGTGGAATCGGTGGGGAAGAAGACCGTTTTTTTGCGCCATCTGGTCGAAACGCTGGCGCTGGAAAACGTGACCGTGCTGCACGCCCGCGCCGAGGATGTCGGGCGGATGGCAGCGCACCGCGAAAAGTACGGGCTGGCGGTGGCGCGTGCCGTGGCGCCGGTGCGCGTGCTGGCGGAATATCTGCTGCCGCTGGTGGCAATCGGTGGGCTGATGCTGGCGCAAAAAGGCACCGACCCCGCCGCCGAGGTTGCCGCCGCGCGGAATGCGCTCGGCGTGCTGGGCGGAAAACATATCCAAACCCTGGCGGTCTCCGTGCCGAATTTGGACGCGGCGCGGCATTTGGTGCTGGTGCGGAAAACAAAATCCACCCCGAAACAGTACCCGCGCAAAGCGGGCACACCGGGGAAGAAACCGATATAGTTCAGTGAATAGCGAACAGTGAACAGTGAATAGTGAATCATCCGTTGGAAAAGAATATCGTCATTCGTCATTCGTCATTCGTCATTTGCCGGTTGAAACAATCCTGCTTTTCCTGTTGGCGTTTGGCATATTTCTGCGCGGGCTGGCGCCCTCCGTTGCCACCATTTTCGACGATAGTTTGGAATTCCCGCTGGTGGTGCACCGGCTGGCAATTGCCCACCCGACGGGGTATCCGCTGTATATTTTGCTGGGGAAATTGTTCAGCCTGCTCAATCCGGCGAGGGTCGCTTTTCAGCTCAATTTGATGAGCGCGTTTTTCGGCGCGCTGGCGGTGGCGATGGTCTATCGCGCGGGGGAGGCGCTGTTGCCGCGCCCCACCACCGCCCGACGCGCCGGGGCGTGGCTCGCCGCGCTGATGTTCGGGCTGGGTCCCGTGTTTTTCAGCCAAGCCACCCTCGCCGAGGTTTATACCCTCAACGCTTTTTTCATTGCCGCTATGCTGTGGCTCGCCCTGCGAAAACGCTGGCTCGCGCTGGCGTTCCTTTTCGGCTTGAGCCAAACCCATCACCGCACTGCAATTTTGCTCGCGCCCGCGCTGGCGGTCTATCTCATCAGTCATTACCCGTTGCACCGCCGCGCAGGATGGCGGCAATTATGGGCGGATGTGCCGCCCGGCAAAGCCGTCATCGCCCTGATTGCGCCGCTGGCGTTGTATCTGTACCTGCCGCTGCGCGGCGCGGTCGGGTCGCTGGATGGCAGTTACGAAAATACGTGGGCGGGTTTTTGGCGGCACATTATGGGGGGCGGGTACGGCACGGCATTTTTGCTCGATAATCCTTTCGGCAACGAGCGGGGATTTTCGTTTTATGCCGGGCTGCTGCAAAACGAAATCGGCTGGTGGGGGCTGGGGCTGGCGCTGGTGGGCATCGGCGGGCTGGTGTGGCGCAGGCAATGGCGCGCGCTGGCGTTGACGGGGGTGGCGTTCGGAACGTTTCTGGCGTTCAATCTGCGCTACACCGTCAGCGACATTGAGGTTTTTTTCATCCCGGTTTTCCTGATTTTGGCGTTGTGGGCGGGGGTCGGACTGGGGGAGATTTTTAGATGGATACAGAAGATACCCGTAGGGGCGCTTCGCGAAGCGCCCCTACAAATCGGCGCGAGTCTCGTTATCGCCGGGCTGTTGTTGTGGCGCGGGGCGACGGTGGATGTGAGCCGCGCGGGGCAGTGGGATGTTCACGATTACGGGTTGGATGCGCTGGCGCAACCCGCACCGGGTGGGACGGTGGTCGGTATTTTGGGGGAGATGACCCTGCTGCGCTATTTTCAGGCGGTGCAGGGGGTGCGCCCCGATGTGCGCACCATCGCCGCCGACCGGGATGATGTGCGATTGGCGACGGTGGAAAGGTTGCTGGCGCAGGGCGAGCCGGTTTATCTCACGCGGGAATTGCCCGGCATCCCCGCCGAGTGGTCGCTCTCGGCGGCGGGTCCGCTGATTCGGGTGTCGGCTTCTCCCCGCCTCACGCCGAAATTCGACACGGCAATCGGGGTGGCGGTCACGCCGGAAATTTCGCTGGCAGGCTATTCCATCACCCGCCCGAAAAGCCGCGCAACGCCTGCGCCGGTGCGGCTGATGCCGGTGTGGCAGGTGATGCAATCGCCCCCGGTGGATTTGAAGGTGTCGGCGCGGTTGCTGGACGCGGCGGGGAATGTCGCCGCCGTGACCGATGCCGTGCCCGTCCATTTTGCGTATCCCACTTCGCGCTGGAAGGCGGGGGAAACCATCGCCGACGGGTACGATTTGCAGTTACCGGCAGGCGCAACGGGGGAATTCACCCCGCTCCTCATTTTGTACGACCCCGCCAACAGCGCGGCAGAGGTCGGGCGGGTGATGCTGCCGCCGGTGACGGTGCAGTAAGGTTAGATATCCAGTTCAAGCGTCTGCCCGTCGGTGGGGATGAGCAACTGTTGCTCGGAGATGACTTCTTTTGCGGCGTAGGCTCGCAGTGCCGGGCGGGTGACGGTGCAATGATCGAGTGCCTCTAAATGCACGGCAATGATTTTGCTGTGCGGCGCGTGTCGGCACACGGCAACGGTTTGCGCTGCGTCCATCACAATCAGTTCGCCGTCGCCCCACATTGCCCCGCCGGAATGGGTCACAATTACATCCGGCTGCCACTCGGAAATTGTCTGCGCAACAGATTCATACCACACCGTATCCCCCGCGAGATAGAGGGTCGGTTCGCCCGCCGCCTGCAAAATGAACCCGGAAACAACACCCATATCGCCCAGCACGGCGTCGCTGCTACCGTGTCTGCCTTCGGTGCGCCGGATGGCGATGCCTTCCCAAGTCACTTCTTTTTCAACGGCGGTGACGTTGGCGAAACCCTTGCCCATGATGAATGAAAGATTGGCGGGCTGGCAGAATATCGGCATAGTTTTGGGAACCATATTTTGCGCTGACGGGTCGAAATGGTCGGTGTGGGTGTGTGAGACGATGACCATTTCCGCGCCATCCAGCACGGTGGAAGCGGGGAAGGGCAAATCAACCAGCGGGTTTTTGGCGCGTCCGGCGTATGCCGGCAGAGTGTGCGCCGCCGCCAGATAGGGGTCAACCACGAGAGTGTGTCCGCCATAATCCAGCCGCAGAGTGGCGTTACGAATCAAGGTGAGTTTCATGTCGAGCTTTTCCCCAGCGCCATCGCTTGCGCCGCCAATAGTTGCGAGATGCCCGCTTCTGCCAAATCGAGCAGGGCGTTCAACGTTTGGCGCGAATAGGGCGCACCTTCCGCCGTCCCCTGCACCTCGATGAATTGCCCGTCGCCGGTCATGACCACGTTCATGTCCACTTCTGCCGCCGAATCTTCCGCATAGCACAAATCGAGCATCGGTTGACCGTCCACCACGCCCACGCTGACCGCCGCCACCGGCACGCGGAAGACCGCCGGCGGGACAACCCCCGCATCCACCAGCTTTTGCACCGCCAGCGCCACTGCCACATACCCCCCGGTGATGCTCGCCGTGCGCGTGCCGCCATCGGCTTGCAGCACATCGCAATCCACGGTGATGGTGCGCGCGCCGAGCGCGTCCAGATTGAACGCCGCGCGCAGGCTGCGCCCGATGAGCCGCTGGATTTCTTTGGTGCGCCCGCTGTTCATCGCGCGTTTTCGGTCAATGCGGGTGTTGGTTGAGCGGGGGAGCATGCCGTATTCAGCGGTGAGCCAGCCGCCCCCCGAATTTTCTTTCCAGCGCGGCACGCTTTCCTCCACCGATGCGGTGCACAGCACGCGCGTGTCGCCGGTTGCCACCAGCACGCTCCCTTCGGCGTGCATGGTGAAATTCGGCGTGAAAGAGATGGGGCGCAGGTCGTTGTGGTTGCGGCGGTCAATTCTGGGCATAGATGGTATTCCTCCGATTGGATGGGTTGGTGGTGTGGGTTGATTATTCCGATTTCGCTTTTTTCCTGCGGATGAGTATCCAAGTTAAACCGAATGCAAATCCGAACGCGAGGGCGAAAGTAAGGGGATCGATTCCCGTGAACATTTGAATATCCTCCTGTCTGAGTGAAAAAATAGGTGGCAAAATACAGTCTTCAACTACAAGTTTAGCTGATTTCGCCGCCGGAATCAAACGCCACTGAATTTAATTGCGGTTGCAATGTGCCGAAGACAGAAAACGCTTTTTTGACGTACAAAATTGCGACCACCACGAGCATCGTCAGCATCAAACCCAGATTGGCGAGCAATTGATTTTCGACAATCACAAAATAGGAAAATGATGCGGCGGCGTTGTTCAATGTGATGTGAGCAAGTGAAACAACGAAGACGCTTTGGCTTTTGACGTAAACATACGCCAGAAAAATGAAGGTGCAGATTGAACCGATTGCCAAAATTACCGTGTTCAGCACCATCTGCCACGCGGGGTAATCGGTTGTTTGCGGAACGACGAAGGTCAACGGCAGATGCCACCCATACCAGAGCAATCCCCCGCCGACGAGCCCGACCCACGGGTTGATGCGGTAGAGCAGGGGGAACATCAGCCCGCGATGCCCGAACTCTTCCCCAAAGCCGGTGATGATGCCGGGCAGAATGTTGAAGATGGTCAGCCCGCCGAAGAAGAAGAGCCACAGCATCATTTGCGGGGTGAAGCCGGGAGGCAGGGTGTCGTTGATGTCCTGCCCCGCCAGCGCGAATTGTCGGGCGAGGTTGTCCAAAAATGATGCGCCGGTGAAATCCCAGGTGATGCCGCCCAACACGGTGTAAAAAATATACGACAGCAACGTGATTCCGATGGCAATTGCCCAAAATTTGAAATAATCCCCCAACTTTCCGAAACGCAGATAGGCGTCGCTGAACTTTGGCTCATATAAAAAGACGCGGGTGATGACGGCGGCGACGGCGGGCATCAGCATGTAAACCTGCACCAATGCCATCCCCTGCTGCCCCAGCGATTTGACACCGAAAATGATGCCCGCACTGAGCAGTGAAAGGATGGTCAGATAGGCTAATAACGGATGTTTTTTCATGAGTGAACTCCTCGTATTATATGTAGTAGGTAGACGCCAACCCGTCTACCGGTTTGAAA
>CAZMXX010000027.1:0-18425 GCA_964570315.1 uncultured Anaerolineaceae bacterium
GATGCGTGATGCGTGATGCGTGATGCGTGATGCGTGATGCGTGATGCGTGAAAAATATAGTTTTTGCAGCGTTGGGGTCAAATCAGCAGCCGCTCAATTGCGCCCGAAGCGGTATCGTAAATTACAAAACTCGGTTCGCCGAAACGCCCCATAATTTCGCCGGGGTTGACCCACACCGTTTCCCCGATGTGCCGTTCCATGAAAACGTGGGTGTGCCCGCTGAACACCGCATCGTATTTCCCCGTCGCGGCGAGCCCCGCCGCAATTTCCGGGTAATGGGCGAAGGCAATCCGTCGCCCGCCCGCATCGAGCGTTCCCACCGGATTGTAAAAAGTCACATTCCCCGCCGCAGCCGCAATTTTCATCAGCAGAAACATATCGCCGTCGTTGTTGCCCGGCACGCAGTGAATTTCGCCCGCAAAGGCATCGGCGATTTGTTTGAGGCTGAACGGCGCGCAAAAATCGCCCAAAAAGATGAGTTTTTCCGCACCCCCCAGCCGCTTCAGGGCTTTTTCCAAATTCCAAATGTTGTCATGACTATCGGATAAAATTGTGATTTTCATAATCACTCCGTGAAACGTGATACGGAACACGCAATACGCTACCGCATCACCCGTTCATCGCCGGTGCGACGGGTGATGTTCTGCGCATCGCAGTATTCCAGCAACGCTAGCGCGTATTTTCGGCTGGATTGAAACGCATCGCGCACCTGTGCCACGGTGACGCTGCCATTTTTCGCCACAAAATCGCGCAGCCAAGCCACAAATTCCGCAAACGTCTGCGGCAGCATCAGCACGTCCGCCGAAAGCCGCAACAGTTTTCCGCTTTCCAGCATGGCGTTCAGCAATTCTTCATCGCCGCCCAGCGCCTTCAGGCTTTCTTTGTACGATGGCGTTGCCATCGGATTGGCGGCAAATTTTTTCAACAGCGCATCCATCAATTGCTGCTGCTGCGGAGAAAATTGGGGGGCATGGTCTGCCAACCACACCATCGTTTCATTCGCGCCGATGATATTTTCCTGCCGGGCAAATTCGATGACCCGGTTGAAAACGCCGGTATCGAGCTTGAGACGGCTCATCAGCTCCCCGCGCGGCATCCCCCGCCGCAACGGGTTGGCACGATGATACGCCGAGAGAAATCGCTGCATCTGCGCCACAACATTCCCCCACCCCGCCGCCGACGAAACAACCACTTTCGACGCGCCGGGATTGGGGATAGCGGGCGGCGCGTCCCCGCGCGGCACGGCGAACACGTCCCCGCGCGCCAGCAACGATTGCAGAGTCGCGGCGAAAGCGTCGGTGGAGCGGGTACTCCGGTTCGCCAAAACCCGAACCTGCGCCACCCCCAGCCGGTCAATTTCGCCGAGGAGCAAATCTTCCGGGGTGCCGTGCGCCAGCGTTTCCAATTTGCGGATGATGTCCGGGCGGAAACGGCGATGGCGACGCATGGGAGCAGGGTCTACCACCACCCCACCGCCGACGGTGAGGCTGGGAGAGGGCTGGCGGATGATGAAATGGTCGCCGCGCACAGTGGGGATGCGCCGCGTCAGTCGCAACTGCACCCATCTCGATTCGCCCGGCAGAATTTCTTTCGCGTCCAACAGCCGCAAATGCGCCGAAACTTCCATCGCGCCGACAAAAACATCCACCAGTTGATTGTGCTTGAGCGGGTGCGGCGCTTCGGGGAGACAGCGCAAGCGGGTGTCAATCAACTGGGTTGCCTCAAGCCAGCCGGGGGTGGTGATGACATCCCCGCGCGCAAGGTCGGTTTTGTTCACCCCCGAAAGGTTTATCGCCACCCGGCTGCCGGGGGAAACGGTCTCCACTGCTTTTTTGTGCGACTGCAAGCCTCGAATCCGCGCCTTGATGCCGCCGGGCAGAATTTCCACTTCCTGCCCCACCGAAAACACCCCATCGATGAGCGTGCCGGTCACCACCGTGCCAAACCCGCTGATGGTGAACACCCGGTCGATGAACAATCGGGGACGCCCTTTGTCGGGGCGGGCGGGCGTTTTTTTCAGGATGTCATCCAGTGTGGTGAGCAGTTCATCAATCCCCTGCCCGGTGACGGCAGAAACGGGGATGATGGGCACATTTTCCAGCGCCGTGCCGGTGATGGTTTCCGCGACGTCCGCCTGCACCAGTTCCAGCCAATCGTCGCTTTCCGCCATATCGGCTTTGGTGATGACCACCACGCCGGTGGAAACTTCCAGCAAATCCAGAATATCCAGATGTTCGCGGGTTTGGGGCATCACCCCTTCATCGGCAGCCACCACCAGCAGCGCGGCATCCACACTGCCGACGCCCGCCAGCATATTTTTGATAAAATCGGCGTGCCCCGGCACGTCCACAATCCCCACCGACTCGCCGGAAGGAAGGGTCAGCCATGCGAAGCCCAAATCAATGGTCATCCCGCGTTCTTTTTCCTCGCGCAGACGGTCGGGGTCAATGCCCGACATCGCCCGCACCAGCGTTGATTTGCCGTGGTCAACGTGACCGGCAGTGCCGATAACGTGCATGCTCAATCCTCCGCTATTCGTCCGCTGTTGCCAACTCTTCAAAACGAACTTGCCAATCGCGGGCGGCGATGGCTCGGCTCATCACATCTTCTTCCATAATTTTCAGCAGCAGGGTGAGATTTTTCTGCACGCGCGGCATTTCATCCACCAGCGATTTAGTGGTTGCCTGCACCCGCTCGATATGGCGTTTCACCGCCTCCAATTGCCGGTCAATCTCCATAGACTGCTTGCGGCGTTCCTGCTCCTGCACCGATTGCCAGTTTTCCACCTGCGATTTCTGGCGGTCGGCGTTCAGACGCTGCAATTCCATGAACTCATGTTGCTCGCGTTTCAACTGTTCCTGGAAACTTTGCAGGGACTCCAGTGCCTTCAAATTGCGCTGGTAATGTTCGGCGTACCGTTCCAGCCGGTTGTCGAATTCATCCAGCCGCCGCTGAATCGATTCTCCCAGTTCCTCCCACGTCCGCAACGCACGTTCCACCTGGGCATGCTGATATTGCCCGCGCTCCACTTCCGCGCGGACTTTTTCCTGCACCTTCGCCAGCGCCGTTTGGAATTGCCCGAATTGCGGAATCTGCTGTTCCAGCAATTCCACCTTCGACTGGTAGAGCTTGGTTTGCTTGAACAGGTCGGTGGTTTCCGCGCTCAATTCGGTGATGCGTTTGGCGTTGTGGCGGCGTTGTTCCTCCAAATAGCTGATGGCGCGGACTTGCTCGTCCACCTGTTTTGCCAAATTGTCCATGCGCTGCTGAAACGACACCAGCGTCCCCGCCTGCCGGTCGGTTTCCGCGCGGGCGAGCGAGATTTGCTCGTCCAAACTGCGCTGGCGGTCCATCTCCTGCCGCACATCCGCGATGGATTTGATGTATGATTCCAGTTCCACCGTCCGCGAGCGTTCCGCGTCTTTCAGGGCGCGTTTTTGCTGTTGCCGCTGGTCGTCCAGCGCGGTCTTCATCTCACCCTTAAAGCGGTCAATCATGCTTTCCAGCACATTAATTTTGCTGAGCTGCGATTGCATCTCCGCCAATTCCGATTCCAGCGTTTCCACCCGTTTCGCCAGTTCGGCTTTCTCGGCTTCGGTGGTTTCCAGCTTGTGCCGCACCTGCGCCAGTTCCGCCTTTTCACGGCGATATTCACTGTCCAAAAACGATATTCGACTTTCTAATTGGGCGTATTCCATTGCGCCTCCCAAACGTATGATTCGTGAAAAACATTGTAACACATCTCCCCGGTTTGTTGAAATGCGTTCACCCGGTAAATTTGAGCTTTTACCGCTCTTAACCTATACTGCGGCGACTCGATTATGCGGGAGATTGGTATGAAACGGTTGTTTGCTCTGTTGGGAAAAATCTTGCTGGCGTTGCTGGGAACGGCGCTCCCCATTTTGGCGCTGGAATTGGTGGTGCGCATGCTCGGTTTTGCGCCGCCCCCCATTCCGAACCCGAATATCTGGCAATCCGACCCGGATTTGGGCTGGAAGCACCAACCGAACAGCGGCGGCGTGTTTTACAGCAGTTACAATGAATATCAAACCGAGGTGCGCATCAATGCGCTCGGCTTGCGCGACGACCTTTCGCTGACCGGATACGACATCCCGCCGGAAAAATTGCGTCTGCTGGTGCTGGCGGATTCTTTCGGTGAGGCGTTGCAAGTGCCGTTGGAAGATACTTTTTTCAAGCAGGCACAGCGCGCATTGGAAGCAAACGGCGTGCCTGTCCAAACCATCAACACCGGCGTGGGCAGTTACGGAACCGACCAGGAATTGCTGATGTTCCAAGCGGAGGGGGTCAAATATCAGCCCGATGTGACGCTGATGTTCTTTTTTGTGCGGAATGATACCGCCAACAGCTACGCCCCGCTGGAAATTGCGCGCAATGGCGGCAGTGTGCAAAAAAGTTATTTCCGGTTGGATGATGGCGGCTCGCTGGTGTATCCCGCGCCGTTTGACCCCGCCTCAGCATACGCCAACGGCGCGGAAAAGCCGAAGGAACTTCCGCCTGCGCCCATGCTCCCCGTTGCAGACTGGTTTTTCCTACACAGCGATTTGTATCGCTGGCTCGCGCCGCGACTGGCGGACATTCCGCCCGTGCTGCACGCGCTGGGTCCCGGCGGACTTTTGGGCGGCGAGGCGCGCATCCGCGCCACCACCCCCGATGTACCCATCCCGTTTTTTGTGTACCAAACGCCGATGAGCGGCGAGTGGCAATCGGCATGGGCGCTGATGGACGCGCTGATGACGGAAACCAAACGGACGGTGGAAGCGAGCGGCAGCAAATTCGCGGTGGTCATCATCCCCGCCAAAGAGCAGGTTTACCCCGACCGCTGGGCGCAAACGCTGGCGAAAAATCCCGCTATGCAGGCACTACAATGGGATATGACCCTGCCCAACAAAACGCTGACCGACATTTTGCGGCGACATGATATTCCATACTTGGATTTGCTGCCCGTGTTTGAGCAAACGGCGCAATCGCAGCCGGATGAGCCGCTCTATTTTGTGCATGACGGACACTGGACATCGGCGGGACACGCGCTGGCGGGGAAATCGGTGGCGCAGTTTTTGCTGGATGCGGGTTGGACGGCACGGGAAAAGTAGACGCATCCACCGATGCGGCAGGGGTATTTTCAATACAAACGCACACAGGGACAGCCCGATGGACTGTCCCTGTGTGCGTTTGCAACTTTCAGATAGTCTCCCTTTTGGAAGTTGTTGCGAGATAGACGTTGAATTCACCGCGAAGCCGCTAAGGTCACAAAGAAAAACTCGGCTTTCTTTGCCTTTCTGCGGTTCATCCCGGCGCGATGACCCCCTCGCAACACGCAACGGGGAGGCTCCCCCTTTTTAGGCGGAAATGAAAAATTGAAAATTCGGTTTGGCGGGCACAACCCGTCGCTCGTAATTGAGGACAAATTCGCCCAACCGAGTCTCAATCATGTCCCACTCTTCGCTGTAAATGGCGCGCCGAAATGTTTCCTCATCCTGCGCGGCGAACGCCAGCAAACGGGCAGGATACGCACCGTATGCCGTCTGCCAGCCTTCGGTCATCACCAGCCCCAACGCTTGCGCGCGCGGCAGAAATTCGCCCATCACAAACCGCCGATAATCGTCAAGACGCTTCGGACGGACATCATAGACCATCAACAATTTATACACCATCGTCCCCCTTATTTCACGTCATCCCATGAATGATGCAGTTCTTTTTCGCCGGCTTTGATGGCGCGCGCCAGCGCATCTTGATCCACCGGCACTTTATGCACCCGCACGCCGGTGGCGTGATAGATGGCATTGCACACGGCAGGCATGGTATTGATGGACGAAATTTCGCCGACCCCTTTCGCCCCGTATGGTCCGGTGCTGACCGGGTCTTCGATGATGGTGGAATGAATTTTCGGCATGAGTTTGATGCCCGGAATTTTGTAGCGCGCAAAGCGCACCGACCACGGCACACCGTCCTCCAGAATGTACGCCTCGGTGAGGGTGTTGCCCAGCGACATGACGATGCCCCCTTCCACCTGCCCTTCGAGCGCCTTCGGGTTGATGGCGCGCCCCACGTCGTTGGCGGCATACACATCGAGCGCCCGCACTTTCCCCGTTTCGAGGTCAACTTCCACCAGCGCGGCTTGCGTGGCGTATGAGAACGCCACATGCATATCGCCCCCCGTGCCGAGCGGTTGGGTTTTGGGCGCCCAATATTCATACTGCGTTTTCGGCTCCAAGCCCTGCTTTTTCATCCAACCGGCAACCGTGCCGATGGGCACGCTGGAGCCGTTGTAGCGCAGCAACCCTTCCTCAAACCGGATTTCGTCCGGGTTCGCGTCCAACTCCTCCGATGCCGCCCGCGCCAGCGCCTCGCGCATGGAACCGGCAGCCATTCGCGCCGCGTTACCCGAAACATACGTCTGCCGCGAGGCGGTGGTCGGACCGCCGTCGGGGGTCAAATCGGTGTCGGAGAGCAGCACACTGACCTGCGACAGCGGCAGATGCAACTCCTCGGAAACCACTTGCGCCAGCACGCCCGCCAGCCCCTGCCCCATATCCGCCGATGAAATGCGGACTTCGGCGGTGCTGTTTTCAAAAACTTCCACCTCGGCAGTGGCTTTGTCCGGCGCGCCGCCACCGAGACCGGTATTTTTATAGGCGCAGGCGAAGCCCCAACCATAGGCTTTGTGCCCCTCGCGCCAACCCCAGCGGAAACCGTCGCCGTTGGCGTGGCTTTTGATGCCTCGTTCCACCGCGTCAATCGTATCCAGCAAACCGACACTTTCGCGCAACAGTTGTCCGGTTGCGGTTTCCACGCCGACGTGCTGGGCATTTTTGCGCCGCAGTTCGATGGGATCCATGCCCAGCGCTTCCGCCAGCTTGTCCATATTCTGCTCCACCGCAAAGGCGGATTGGGTCACGCCGAAACCGCGAAACGCGCCCGATGGCGGATTGTTGGTGTACATGGCATAACAATCCACTTTGGCGTGGGGGATGTCGTAGGGTCCGGTGGCGTGGGTGGTGGCGCGTCCCATCACTTTTTGGCTCAAACTTTCATACGCCCCGCCATCGCCGAACAATTCGGCATGTACCGCCACCAGCGTGCCATCTTTCTTCGCGCCGGTTTTAATGCGGATGATGGTGGCGTGCCGTTTGGGATGCGCCAGCAGCGATTCGTGTCGGCTGTACAGCAATTTCACGGGTTTGCCGGTGACATTCGCCAGCAATGCCACGTGAATCTGCCCGGCGATGTCCTCTTTGCCCCCAAAACCGCCGCCGATGAGCGTACCGCGCACCCGCACCGCTTCCTCCGGCACCGCGAGCACGCGAGCAATCTGGTGTCGGTCTTGATACGGTATCTGCGAGCCGACATAAATGGTCAGTTTCTCATGCTCCGCCACACCCGCCGGCACGGCGATGGCGCATTCCGGTTCCATGAACGCATGGTCAATGGTCGGGGTGCGATATTCGCCCTCCACCACCACCTCGGCTTCGGCAAAACCCTGTTCGATGTCGCCGTGGCGCACTTTAATGTGCTTGATGAGATTATCGGTTTTCCAATTATCATGGATGACCGGCGCGTCGGGACGATGGGCGGCTTCGGGGTCGGAAACGACGGGCAGCGGCTCGTAATCTACTTTGATGAGTTTGAGCGCGGCTTCGGCAATCTCTTCCGAGTCGGCGGCAACCACTGCCACCGGGTCGCCCATATAGCGCACTTTATCAATTGCCAGCGCGGGCCAATCGTAATTCACCAGCCCGTGATATTTCTCGCCGGGGATGTCCTCGTGGGTCAGCACGGCATGCACGCCGGGGAGTTTCTTCGCCGCGCCGGTGTCTATCTTCAGGATTTTGGCATGCGGATATTCGGCGCGGAGGGTGCGGGCGAACAGCATGCCGGGGAAGGTGTAATCGTCGGTGAATTTCGCCGCGCCGGTGACTTTTTCAACTGTACCCGGAACCATCACCGGCTTGCCGACGGCGTGCAGCGGGGGTTTCACGGCGGGACCGTGCCACGGTTCGGGTTTTTCGCCGCTCATTTCAGCCGCCGCCGATTGCACTGCATTGATGATGCTGGTGTAGCCCGTGCAGCGGCACAGGGTATCTTTCAATGCCGATTTTATATCGCCTTCAGTGGGTTTCGGGTTTTCATCGAGCAACGCTTTGGCGGTCATAATCATTCCGGGGGTGCAAAAACCGCACTGCACCGCACCCTGTTCAATGAAGCCTTTCTGCACCGGATGCAGTTCGTCATTATGCGCCAGCCCTTCGATGGTTTCGATGCGTGCACCCTGCGCTTTAAACGCCGGATAAATGCACGAGGTGACGGGTGTGCCGTTCACGATGACGGTACACGCGCCACACTCCGCTTCTTCGCACCCGATTTTGGTGCCGGTCAGCCCCAAATCCTGACGCAAAACATCCGCCAGTGATTTCGTTTCGGGAACATCCACAATATATTTTTTACCGTTTACGGTTAAATTCAATTCAGTCATTTCGGTTCTCAGTTTTCGGTTTTCAGTAATCTGTTTCAAATCCAAAGTTTCACAGCGTGCAACCGGGAAAATTGTTCACTGTTCATTTTTCAATTGTTAATTGAATCACGCGCCCAATTCCGGCACGGCGACGCCCGTTTTCGCCCGTTCAATGGCTTTGGGGAGCGTCCGCCGCAGCAAAACATCAATCATCATCCGCCGGTACTCTTTGGTGGCGCGGTATTTGCTGGTGCGGGGATGGAGTTCGTCCAGCGCCACCGAGACCGCCCGCCGGATGGTTTCATCATTGGCGGGGCTGCCGGTGAGCGCGGCTTCCGTTTCGCGGGGGCGGGTCGGCGTTTTTGCCACCGGTCCGACGCACAATCGCACATCGGCGATGGTCTCCCGGTCGTCCGCCAACTGCACCCAGACGGCGCAGCCCAAAATGGGGAGCGCGACGCCCTGCGGGCGCATAATCCGGTTGAAAGCGGTTCCCTGTCCTTCAGTGCCGGCGGCGAATTCAAAGCCGAGCAATATATCGCGCCCGGAATCGAGTAGCGATTGCCCCGGTCCGCGGTACATGTCCAAAATATGCACCCACTGCCGCACGCCATCTTTGATGATTTCCACCCGTGCATCGAGCGCCACCAGCGAAGTGGTGCCGTCTCCGGCGGGCAGAGCGTGCGCCACATTGCCGCCCAGCGTGCCGACGTTCCGCACCTGCGGACCGCCGACCACGCCGCAACTCTCCGCCAGACAGGTTGCCCGCGCACGGAGGTCGGGGTGGTTCACAATGTTGGCGTGGGTCACATTCGCGCCGAGGGTGAAGGTGTTGTCGTTCAGGGTGATGGTGTCCATACCGGGGATGCGGGTGATGTCCACCAGTGCCGCAACGGGGGGATGATTGCCGTGCTGCAAATCGAGGATGAGGTCTGTGCCACCGGCGACGATTTTCGCGTCACCGGCGTATTCCGTCAATATCGCCAAGGCGTCATCAACGGACGTGGGGGTAAAATAACGGTTCCAAAGTGCCATTCTATCTCCTTTCGGCTGAAATAGAGTTCCCAACCACAGGCACTTTTCGTTGAGTCCATCTCAACGCCGCTGTATTTATTTCAACGACCGGCGGGTTAGGATTACGCGGGTTATTTTATCACAACCACATCGGTTTATCAAACTACGGGAATCGACAAATGACGGGGCAATTGCGCCAAATTTTCCGCAACCTCTTTACAAAAATCAAAAATATTGTATAATAGTACGGCGTGGGAGACCTGTACCAGCGGTCTCACTTTTTATTTTGTGTTGAAACTCTCATTTCAGGAAGTGACATATGGTAGCAAAGCCGGTATATTTGACCCCCGAAGGGAAGAAAAAGCTGGAAGATGAACTCGAATATTTGCGGACGGTGAAACGCGCCGAAGTCGCCGAAGCCATCAAACAGGCGAAGGAAGAAGGCGACCTCAGCGAAAATTCGGCGTATGATGAAGCCAAATCCGCGCAAGGATTTTTGGAAGGGCGCATTCAGACGCTGGAAGCCCAACTCCGGGAAGCCGTGTTGATTGAAGAATCTCCCGACAAAAACAAAGTGGCGCTCGGCAGTACGGTGACGGTGGTAGAAGACGGCACCAACGACCCCGAAACCTACAAGATTGTCGGCTCGGCGGAAGCGGACGCGCTGAACGGGCACATTTCCAATGAATCCCCGTTGGGTGCGGCGTTGATGGGCAAAAAAGTCGGCGCGAAAGTGGTGGTGAAAGCGCCCGCCGGAAAAATCACCTTCAAAATCAAAAAAATCGAATAACCCGTTGAACCTATTACCCCCGCAGGCGAGGCAGCTATTGTCTCGCTTGTTTTTTGTCGGATAACGATGATGACCATTGCCAAAAAACTTCGCAAAGGGTGGAAGATCCTCACCTTCCGCCTGAAAAATCAAGGCGTGCACACCACCCTGCTGTGGATGGTCGGGCGCGGTATTCCCAAACTCACCGGCGTGCCGATGCTCCGTTTCAGCCAAATCACGCCGCAAATCTTTGTCGGTCCCCAATTCAATCACCGGGGAAAACGCGCGCTCGAAGCGCACGGCATCACCGCCGACGTGAATCTGCGCCTCGAATTTGATGATGCGGCGCACGGGCTGGCGCTGGCGCAATACTGCTATTTGCCCACGGTGGATGATGACGCCATCAGCATGGAACATCTGCGGCAGGGCGTGGCGTTCATTGAAGCGGAAGTGGCGGCGGGGAGAAAAGTGTACATCCACTGCGCGGGCGGGGTCGGGCGCGCGCCGACGATGGCGGCGGCGTATTTCATCAACGCGGGGTACACGCTGGAAAACGCGCTGGCACTCATTCGACGCGCCCGCCCGTTCATCAAAATTATGCCGCCACAAATGGCACAACTGAAAAAATTTGAAGCGCTGGTGAAAAATGACCGTTAAATTTACCCCCTGGAAAACCATCAGCCGCCGCACGGTGCTGGATGCCCAGCCGTACCTTTCGGTGGAAATGCGGACGATTGAACTGCCCGACGGGCGCACCATCCCCGATTGGGCGTGGATTGCCACCCCGGATTACATCAATGTGGTGGCAGTCACCGCCGGGGGGGAATTCATCTGCTTCCGGCAGACAAAATACGCCGTGGATGGCACATCGCTGGCGGTGGTGGGCGGGTACATTGAGCCGAGAGAAGCCCCGCTGACGGCGGCGCAACGGGAGTTGCGGGAAGAAACGGGCTACCGCGCCGAGCGGTGGACATCGCTGGGCAGTTACGCGGTGGACGGGAATCGCGGGGCGGGGGTGGCGCACTTCTTTTTGGCGCAGGGCGCGGAAAAAGTGACCGCCAGCGACGCGGACGATTTGGAAGAGCAGGAATTGCTGCTGTTGACGCGCGCGGAGGTTGAGGCGGCGCTGACGCGGCACGAATTCAAAGTGCTGGCGTGGGCGGCAATCGTCTCGCTGGCGCTGGGAACAATGGGAGGAAACGAATGATTGCACGCATTTGGCACGGCACAGTGCCCACATCCAAAGCCGAAGCCTACCGCAAATTTCTGAATGCGCGGGCAATCCCCGATTATCAATCGGTGGCGGGGAATTTGGGCGTTTACATCCTTGAGCGGACTGAGGGCGAAATCACCCATTTCAATACACTCACTTTTTGGGATAGTCTGGAATCCATTCGGGGTTTTGCGGGCGATGAGATTGAAGTCGCCAAATATTATGACGAAGACCAGGATTTTCTGCTTGAGTTTGAACCGCGCGTGCGCCATTTTGAGGTTGTCGGGCAAGCTCAAAGCTCAAATAATTTGGGCTGAACCGCACCGCGCACAAATTGGCTCCCCCCCAGCCCGATGAGGCGTAACGGGCGGTGCGATTGCCAGTGCCGCGCCAGCAGAAAATGGGCATAGCGGGCAATATCCGCCGCCGAATTTGTGGGCGGGTCGTGGGTGATGCTGCGGGTCAGCGTGCTGAAATCCCCATATCGCAATTTGAGGGTGACCGTACGCGCGGTGACGCCTTTTTTTTGCAACCGCACCGCCAGCTTTTCGCTCATTTCGGTGAGCGTGCGCCGCAATAATTCGGCATCCGACACATCTTCCACAAAAGTGGTTTCCCGGCTGATGGATTTGGCGTGTCGGGGGGTTTGCACGGGGCGGTTGTCAATGCCGAGCGCATGCCGCCGCATCGCCGCGCCGTGCGCCCCGAATTTCGCCACCAGATTTTCTTCCGAAAGTTTCGCCAACTGCCCAATGGTTTCCACGCCGAGCGCGTTCAGTTCCGCTGTGGTTTTGGGACCGATACCCCACAGTTTTTGCACGGGCAACGGGGCGAGAAAGTCGGCTTCCGTGCCGGGGCGAACGAACGTCAGCCCATCCGGTTTCTCGAAATCACTGGCGACTTTCGCTACCAATTTGTTGGCGGCAATCCCCACCGAGGCGGTAAGTCCCAATTCGGCGTGGATGCGCCGTTTCAATCGCCGTGCCACATCGAGGGGGGTGGCACGCCCCAACACACGCCCGGTCATATCCAGAAAAGCCTCATCGATGGAAATTTGCTCAATTTCGGGACTCATCCAGCGCAGAATGTCCATCACCCGGCGGGAATACGCTTTGTACAATTGATGGCGCGGGGGCACAACCACCGCCTGCGGGCAACGTCGCAATGCCTGCGCGGTAGGCATAGCGCTGCGCACGCCGAATTTCCGCGCGGCATAATTCGCCGAGGCAACCACGCCCCGTCCGTCGGCTTTGCCGCCGACCACCACGGGCTTGCCGCGCAATTCGGGCTGTTCAATTTCCTCAATTGCGGCAAAAAACGCATCAAGGTCGATGTGGAAGATGAGTCGAGACATAATTTCCGACAAAATATCTATTCTGATTGCAAAAGTTCGGCTTCTGACAAAACCGAACACACAATCGCCGGTCTTTCACCACTAAGCGAATACGATGACGCTGGCATTAACCGTTTCCACTCTTGATAAGTCATATCAAGATCCATAATTAATCCCAACTCATCTGAATATCCTTCAAAGCGGACATCACTTTCAATAGCTTCCTCGATAGTTCCCATAAATCGCGGTAACTGTTCAAAAACAACATCCGTACTTTTACCATCCAACGGTTTCTCAGACTTTGAAAGAGAATTTGGTAAAGCTTTTCTTATTTTCTCAAATGTATTTGTTTTGTTTACCTCAAAAACAACAGGCAATGAATCAATCCACGATTTTTGATTTTTAGCGAGTTCAAAAATTCCGGGTCTTAATTGCTCAAATACCCTGCCTTCGGTAATGGAAGGGTCTAACCACTGATAAATTTTTGTGAGCCGCTCTAAATCAATTTTATCCTTCAGTTGTGGATGCAAGTAAGCGGCTGGATTCGTCGTCAGCAATGTTTTTACATAATTCTCATATCGTGGACGAATGACTTTTTTCCCGACTTCTAAACGGCGTTGGGCTGTCTCTACTTCCTCTAATTCCAAATAACATTGAACTTCGGCAATAAAAGCAATTGATAACGTCAATAGATATTTCCCTGCCAGCGATGTTCCTTTCTCAATTTCATCATCTGCAAATTTCACATAATATTGCTCTGCTTCTAAGAAACGATTAATAGCCTGCATTGCACTAATTTTCCTGTTTTCCAATTTTGTGAAGGTGAAAGCATTATGAGCCAAATCCAGTGCTGCTCGAAAATTAGCATAAAATGACAAGTCTATTTTTGAATCAATAAGTTGTATTGTGTCTTGTAACCCAGAAATTTGCTTTGCAATTAAATTTAACCGATGTAGCAGTACTCCAAATTGCATTGTTGACACGGCTAAATTCAAAACACTTGAGATGTTGCCAATAGCAGTAAGTGCATCTGTTGTTTGTTTCAGCGGAATTTCCTTCAAATGAGCAATGATTTGACCCTTTGAATTCCGAATTATCCCTCCATACCGCTTATATTTTCCAGTCTTTAACCCTAATGCAATCTTTAGAGGTAGGTCAAAAGTGGTCTCAAGTATTGTAGTCATCTTCTCTCCCTATGAATGCACCTTTATTCGCCAAGTCTCCCCATCGCACACGTTCACTTTCTCACTTTTTCACCCGCCCACTTTCACACCCACTCACCCGCTAAAAGCTCCGAAACGGACGCCCGCTGGCGACCAAATCGTACAGCATTTGGTTGGTTTCTTCCTGCGTTGCCCCGGCGAGCCGCTCAACTTTGCAACCGGCTTGCTTCAATTCCTGCTCGACGGCGACGGGCACACCCGCTGTCCCCCCGACGATGGTGACGTATTGCGCCAGTTTCGCTTCCGCCACTGAAAAGCCAACCGTGGGCTTGAACGCGCCGATATAATCCACCGCGCTGAGCAAATCCCATTCCGCCCAATTGTCGCCGCCGTGATGCCAGAGCAACAAATAATGCCGAATGAGTTTCCCCGCCGGGACGGGCGTTCCCCCGCCGCTCGGTGGCACGGGATGGGTGACGACGCTGCCGCCGCGCAATGTCTGCGCCTGCGAAATGAGGGTGTCGCGCCACTGCGCCCACGTTTTGCCGGGACTCTCGGTCACCGCCAAATCGCTGTATCCAAAAATATCGCTGGCGTCGGCGGGCAGATTGAGCTGCGCCGCCACCTGCGCGATGAGCGCCGCCGTCGCAGAAATTTGCGCCGCCGGGGGCGGGGTGTCGGTGAAGTTGCCGATGAGGGCGATGCCGACACTCTCGGCGTTGAATTGCCCGGCGTGGTCGGAAACCACAGTGAGCGGCTGGGTCTGATAAACTTCGCCCGCGTCGGTGACACAAAAATGGTAGGCAATGCCGAAGCGGGGGCGTTTCTGGTTTTGGGTTTGAAATTCCGCGATGCGCTGCGGGGTGACGGTCGGCGGGGTGGCGGTGTGATTCAGCACGAATTGCCGAATCTGCCCCAGCGAGCGGGTTGGGTATGGCGGCAGGGCGGGATTGGTGGGCAAACTCGCGCTGATGTCCTGAATTGCCACCGTGCCGGGCGAGACCACCGGCTCTGAAATACCGCCCGCCGCGCCGGTAATGGTAATCCCCGAAATTTCCAACCCCGGTTGCCCCTGGTCGGCGAACCATGTCACCATTTCCTGCACCATATCCCACCGCAACCGATAGTTTCCGGGCACGTCGGGCGTCCGCAACCGAGCTTGCAAGCTCACCGTTTCCCCCGGCGGAATGTCGAAAGGAAGGGTGGTGCGGAAGTCAAGTTGCGCGGGCAGTTGCACCATCTGCCCCTGCGGGGTGAACCAGCGGAAACCCAGATGGAACGGATTCGCGCCGCCCGCCGCCCATGTGAATTTCCCCGTATTTTTCAGGGTGATGGCGACGATGCGCGTTTCGGCAGCCGCCATTTGCATGGGGGTGTTGTGGCTCACAATTTCGGCACGATAACCGGGGGTGGTTGAAACGCCATCCGCCAACATGGACTCTGCCAGCGACACCAGCGTCGGCTTCCATTGGTCGAAGGTGTCGCCGGGGCTGGCGGTGATAGCCAGCTCGCGGTAGCCCAAAATGGTGCTGCCGTCCAACGGGATATCCAATTCCACCGCCAGATTCGCCAGCAGCGCGGCAACGGCTTCGAGCTGGGCGGCGGGGGGTGGGGTATCGGTGAAGTTGCCGATGAGCACGATACCGACGCTGTCGGCACTGAATTGCCCGGCGTGGTCGGAGACGGTTTCCAACGGCTGAGTCTGGTAAATTTCGCCCGTATCGGTGACGCAGAAATGGTAGGCGATGCCCGGTCGGGGGCGTTTCTGGTTCTGGGTTTGAAACTCCGCGATGCGTTGCGGGGTGACGGTCGGCGGGGTGGCGGTGTGATTCAACACAAATCGCCGAATGTCCGTGCGGGAACGGGTCGGGTACGGCGGGAGATTCGGGTTGGTGGGCAGACTCGCGCTGATGTCCCGGATGTTGATTTCAGGCACGGGCGGTTTTTGCGGCACAAAATCGGGGTCGTATTTAAAGTTGAATTTGACCGCGTCTTTTAAATCCTGCTGAACTTTCTTTTTAGGCTTGATTGTCCATGCGTCATCCGTGAACCAGCGATAGAGCGCCACACATCGGATTTGCTGATTGCCACTTTTGTTCCAATTATTAATTTCCCGATACGCATTTTTGACCCAGCCGCTGTTCACATCGGGCCAGCGAATCTTCGTGCCGGGTTCCACATCCCCATTGGCTTCCGTGATGTACACCGGCAGGCGGCGGAACGCCCACGGAATGGCGTGCATTTGGTCTCGGTAGGTGCGGAACTGATAATAATATCGTTGGAACGGATTGCCCATCTTTTCATCGCTGAAAATCAGGTCGGGGTCGTAGCCGTGGGTGTAGGCGTGCATGGCAACGCCGTCGCAATTTTCCGCGCCGATAGCCACCAACATGTCGCGCAGATAGCGGATATAATCGCCGAAAAAGCCGTTGTACGGCGGCACATTCGGCGCACCGGCAATTTTATTGGCGGGATACGCCCCCTGCGGGTCGGCTTCATACCACGTTTCCCCGTTCCACGGACCAATCGGGCTGGTGAGCACCACATCGTTTTGGTGTCCGGGCAGTTGTTTGATGGCGCGGCGCACCAGAGTGTAACATTCGGCGTACCGGCGGGGGGTGATGACTTCGCCGGGGGGTTGCTCGCGGCGCATATTCACTTCATTGCCGATAATCCAAATATGCGCCCCTTTGGAGCCTTTGACGAAATTCGCGGCGCGCTGGGCAAAGTTCAGATATTGGGATGAACGGGGAATCGTGCCCTGTTCATCGGCATAGGAATGGTTGAGCCGGACAATCACCCCGAAGCCTCGGTCGGCGATTTTTTTATAGCTGCGGCTGCCGTGGTCGTTGGGGTTCGCACCGATTTTCTCGGTGATGACGTACCAACCTTTGGCTTTACTGCCGCGGCGCATCAACTTCTCGCTGGCGGTATCGTGGTCATGCAGTCCGTAAATATATTCGTTTTCGCCGTAGGGAACTGCCATAGATGTCTCCTATCCTTCCTCAAAAATCACCATACCGCCGCCAGTTGCCACAGGGAGGGGGTGGGCGTGGGCATGGGCTGCGGTATGCGAATATCGCGCAGAATGGTCAGCACAATGGGATGCGCCAACAGCAACAGCATCGCCACAATCACCACAATGATGATGATTTTGGCGCGGAGTGGCAAGGGTCGGGGGTCGGTGGCATCGTCCGCCGCCCCGTTTAAAATGTCGAATGCATCTTGGTCACTGTCCATATTATGGTTTCTCCTGTAAGGATTTTCTATTATCCGGTGAAATATGTCAAACTGCCGTGAAACATCATCGAATTTACACACAATCTCCATCACTTTTCCATATTTGGCTGATAAACTATGGGTGTAAATGAAAATTACTGAAACCACACGGAGGTTTAATCATGAAATCGTATTGGAAAATCGCAGGGATTATCGCAGTTGTCGCAGTGATTGGTGCATTGGCAGTGGGCGTCACCGTGTTCGCACAAACGCCTGAAAACTACAACGGGTTTATGGGACGCGGGTACGGAATGATGGGCGGCGCAGGCGCCAACTTCGACCACGAAACGATGCACGACCAAATGGAAAGCTTCATGGGCTTCGATATGGACGGGATGGAAGAAATCATGCACCCCGCCATCGCCGAGGCGCTGGGGCTGACCGAAGCCGAATTTGAAGCCGAGATGGACGCCGGCAAAACGATGTACGACATCGCCGCCGAACGTGGCATCGACATCAACACCGTCTGGGAAAAAATGCAATCCATCCGCGGTGAAGCGTTGCAGCAAGCGGTGGAAGACGGCACCATCACCCAAGAACAAGCCGACTGGATGAGCCAAATGGGCAACCACGGCGCGGAAATGGGCAGCATGCACGGTCGCGGCGGAATGATGGGCGGCGGCTACGGAATGGGCGGTAACTTCGACGGCACACGCGGTCGCGGCGGAATGAACGGCTGGAACAACACTGCTGGCAGCATGTACGTTCAGTAACATCCCACCATCCTCCCAAAACCTGCTCGACGCTCCGGCATCGGGCAGGTTTTTTTTGTGGAAAATGCCCCCGGCATCCATACCCCCTCCACATTTTTGTGCTATACTATGGTGAGAAATGAAAGGGAGACCGCCTTATGACACACCGAATTTTGGTGGTGGACGACGACAAAGAAATTGTGCGGCTGGTGCGAGCCTATCTGGAGCAGGCGGGGTTCACGGTGTTCGCCGCGCACGACGGCGAGACCGCCCTGCACACCATTCGCCGCGAAAAACCCGATTTGGTGGTGCTGGATTTGATGCTCCCCGACCGCGACGGCTGGGACATCACCCGCATTGTCCGCGCCGATGCCGCCATTGCCGCCACCCCCATCATCATGCTCACCGCGCGGGTGGAAGACACCGACCGCATCGTCGGGCTGGAATTGGGCGCGGACGATTACATCACCAAACCTTTCCACCCCCGCGAAG
>CAZMXX010000028.1:0-18375 GCA_964570315.1 uncultured Anaerolineaceae bacterium
TGTGGTGGACAACGCCTCCGCCGACGGCAGCCCCGAGATGGTGCGCGCCGAATTCCCGCACGTGCCGCTCGGCGAGAGCGCGGAAGATCTGGGCTTTTCCGGCGACAATAATGTGGGCATGGCGCACGTGCACGGCGAATTCGCCTTTCTGCTCAACCCCGATACCACCCTCGCCCCCGATGCACTGCGCCGCCTGCGCGACTATCTGCGCGAAAACCCGTCCGTCGGCGTGGTGGGACCGCAACTGCTGTGGGCGGATGGCGCGGTGCAATCGTCGCGCCGCCGTTTCCCCACCCCCGCCGGTATGGTGTGGGAAAGCACCCTGTTGGAGCGCTGGTTTCCGCGCAACCGCATCGCCCGCCGCTACCGTTTTGAGGACACCCCCCCCAACCGCGCCATGCCCGTTGATTGGCTGGTGGGCGCGGCGCTCTTTTTTCGGCGGGAAATTTGGGCGCAGGTTGGCGGGCTGGATGAAACATTTTTCATGTATTTTGAAGAGACGGACTGGTGTCGTCGCGTCGCCAATGCCGGGTGGGCGATTCACTATCTGCCTGCCGCCAAAGTGGTGCATTTTGAAGGGCAATCGAGCGGGCAGGTTCTTTCCGCGCGCGCGATTCGTTTCCAGCGCAGTAAAATCCGGTATGCCGAAAAATGGTTCGGCGCGGGCACGGCGCGGCGGCTCCGAGTCTTTTTGCGCGCCACCACTGCCCTCGAATGGGGCATCGAAGCCGCAAAATGGCTCGTCGGGCACAAACGTCCCCTCCGCCGCGAGCGTATGGCGGCGCATCGGGCACTGCTGAAATTGTTGTGATGGGAAAGGGTTAAAGTTTGTAAACTTCTCGACGATGTTTGATGAGATGGATGAAAATTATCGTGGCAGGTGGTTCGGATGTGGTGTAGATTATTCGATAATCACCCACACGCAACTTGAAATATCCCTGCCAGTTTCCGGTTAATGGTTGTCGGGGAATATGCTCGAAATTTTCTGCCAGCCAATGGATTTTTTTCAATACTCGCTGGGCAATGGGTTTGTCGAGTGCTGTCAAATCATCTTTCGCAACCGGTAGAAATTCAACGGCATACATAAATTACCATTCCAACCCTAATTCAGCCGCCAGTTCATTTGCCGGAATGGTTTTGACACCGTTTTTCAGTGCAAGCGATGATTCTTTCAACCGTTCCTCGATGGATGATTGCAACGCATAGCCGCTATCGGGGTCGGTCAACATTTCCATCAATGTTTCAGCAACGGTTTTTTTGATGAGTAACTTAAATTCGTCAATGCTTAAATCTGATATTGTTTGGGCAACCATAAAATTCACCTCATACAGAGATTGTAAATGTTTGATGAACAGTTGTCAATCAATTCATAGTTTGTTTGGGTATTCGAGGGGGCAATCATGACCACCGTCACCTTTCTCACCGGCGAATACCCCCCGATGCAGGGCGGCATTGCCGATTACACCGCTCGGCTGGCGACCCACCTGCGCCCGCTCGACGTGGCGGCGCGGGTGCTCATCAGCCGCAAATACCCGGCGGATGCTCCCCCCGCGCCCGACGGCGTGCCCATCCACCCCGCGCTCTCCGGCTGGGGCTGGCGCAGTTGGGGCGAAATTCGGCGCTGGCTGGCGCAACATCCCACCGATGTCCTGCACCTTCAATACCAAGCCGCCGCCTTCGATTTAAAAGGCTGGGTCAATTGGCTGCCGTGGTTTCTGCGCCGCTTTTCCCCTCGCCCGAAAATCATCACCACTTTTCACGATTTGCGGATTCCGTACCTTTTCCCCAAAGCGGGCGCACTGCGCCGGCGGGCGGTGCTGGCGCTGGCAAAATTCAGCGATGCCGTCATCTGCACCAACACCGAGGACGCCGCCACCCTGCGCCGGTTTCCGTGGGGCACGCACGTCTCCGAAATTCCGCTGGGGAACAATGTGCCGGTTGCCCCGCCGCCGAACTTCAATCGGGCGGCATGGCGGCGCAAATTGGGATTGACGGATGAATCGCTGGCGCTGGCGTATTTCGGTTTTTTGAATGAAAGCAAAGGGGGCGAAGACCTCATCGCGGTGCTGGATGCGCTGGTGCGGCAGGGGAAGGATGCCCGGCTGCTGATGATTGGCGGTGATGTGGGCGACAGCGACCCCGCCAATGCCGCGTATGCCCGGCGGGTGCGGGAAACGATTGCCGCGCGCGGGCTGGCGGCGCGCATCATCCCCACCGGATATGTGCCGTTGCCGGAAGTGTCGGCGCATTTGCTGGCGGCGGATGTGGCGGTGTTGCCCTATCGGGATGGCGTCTCTTTCCGGCGCACCACCCTGCTGGCGGTGCTGGCGCACGGATTGCCGGTGGTCAGCACCACGCCCGCCATCCATTTGCCGCAAATTGTGGATGGGGGGAACATGCTTTTGACGGCGGCGGGCGATGTGCGCGGGCTGACGGCGGCGGTCGGACGGGTGGCAGAAAATGCCGACCTGCGGCGGCGGTTGCAGTCGGGGGCACGGGAACTCGGCGCGGCATTTTCGTGGGCACATATCGCCGCCGATACCGCCGCGCTTTACCGGCGAGTGGAGGCGGCATGACGCGAAAACAACTTTTTAGCCTGCTGAAAATCGTCGTCAGTGTGGCGTTGATTTTCTGGATTGTGCGCGGCATTGACCTGCCCGCGCTGGCGAAAGTGCTGCGCGGGGCGAAGCTCGGTTGGTGGGCGGTGGCGCTGGTTTTCGCGCTGGCGGGGGTGCTGGCGCGGGTGGCTCGCTGGCGCACCCTGCTGAACGCGCTCGATGTGCGCGTTCCCTTTTGGGAATTGGCGCAGATTTATTTCATCGGTTTTCTGTTCAACAATTTATTGCCCAGCGGTTTGGGCGGCGACGCCGTGCGCATGATGGAATTGAAACGTCACAGTCCCCGCGCGGGCGACGCCGTGACCAGCGTGCTGGTGGATCGGATGGTGGGGCTGTTCGGCTCGCTCAGTTTGGCGTTGGTGGCGCTGGCGTTCCGCTGGAACGCGGTGCCGCGCCAGCTCGCATGGGTGGCGCTGGCGGCGGCGGTCGGGTTGGCGGGAGTGCTATTTTTGTTAATTGACACATCCGCGTACAATACGCTGCAGAAAATCGGATTCGTCCGCACCCTCACCGACCTGAAATTCGCGCGCGGGTTGTTCGCGTCCTTTCAGGATTACAGCCTGCCGACACTGGCGCGGGCATACGGCTTCTCGCTGCTGTTGAGCGCCGCGCTCATCGCCATGAATGCATCCATCGGCACGGCGCTGGGGGTGGAAATTGCGCCGGTGCATTATCTGGTTTTCGTGCCACTCGCCTCGATGGTGCTGGTGCTGCCCATCTCTTTCGCCGGGCTGGGCGTGCGGGAAAGCGCGTATGTTTTTCTTTTCGGACAAGTGGGTGTGCCGCAGGAAATTGCGTTCAGTATTTCGCTGATGGTTTATTTTACCGGCAACGCCATCCCCGGATTAATGGGCGGCGTCATTTACCTGTGGCGCGGGGCGCGAGCAATTAAAAATTAAAAGTGAAAAGTGATGACTGACGAAAAACTTGATTTGAGCATTATCCTTCCCATTTATAATGAAGCAGAGAGCATTCCGGCGTTGATGAAAGAATTGCCTGCCGCGCTGGACGCCATCGGCAAAACTTTTGAGATTATTTGCGTGGACGACGGCAGCCGCGATGGTACTTTTGCGGCGTTGAAAACGTGGCAGGCGCAGGATGACCGGGTGCGGGTGGTGCGCTTCCGCCGAAATTTCGGGCAGACCGCCGCTTTTGCCGCCGGATTCGACCGCGCGCGGGGCGATGTGGTCATCACCATGGACGCGGATTTGCAAAACGACCCCGCCGACATTCCGAAACTGCTGGCGAAGATGGACGAAGGTTTCGATGTGGTCAGCGGGTGGCGGGTGGAACGCTGGCAGGAGGGGGTGAAATCGTTCATCGTGCGCAAAATACCCTCTGCCACGGCGAACTGGCTCATCTCAAAATCCACGGGGGTGCATCTGCACGATTACGGCTGTTCGCTGAAAGCCTATCGCAATGAGGTGGTGAAGGGCATCAACCTGTACGGCGACATGCACCGCTTTGTGCCCGCCATTGCCAGTTGGTTCGGGGTGACGGTGGCGGAAGTGCCGGTGAAATATCGTTCGCGGCAGTTCGGAACCAGCAAATACGGCGCGGGGCGCATCTTCCGCGTCCTGCTCGATTTGATGACCGTCCGTTTTCTGCTCGGTTATTCCACCCGCCCGATTCGCATCTTTGGCGCGTGGGGGTTGATTTCGGCGGCGGTGGGGGTTGTCATCGGCATCTATTTATCCATTGCGAAACTTTTTTACGGTGTGCAGCTTTCCAATCGCCCGTTGTTGCTGTTAGCGGTGTTGTTGGTGGTGGTGGGCATCCAACTCATCAGCATGGGTTTGCTCGGCGAATTGACCGTGCGGGTCTATTATGAATCGCAGGGGAAACCGATTTACACCGTCCGCGAAGAACTGTAGTCAATTAAAATGAAAAAATTCTATCGGGCAGGGAAGTTCTTCATTTTTATTTTTGCATTTTTAATTGTAGTGCGGGTGGGCATCGCCGTGTATGCCGGGCGATACATTTTCCGCGCCGATGATGTGCCGCCGAAGCGGGTGGCGGTGGTTTTCGGCGCGTTGGTGTACCCCGATAAAACGCCCAGCCCGATGCTCGCCGACCGGCTGGAGACGGCGGCGCGGTTGTATCGAGCCGGGAAGGTGCAGAAAATTTTGGTCAGCGGCGATAATCGGTTTGAATATTACAATGAGCCGCAGGCGATGGAAACTTATCTTATCGCGCGCGGCGTGCCGCCCGATGATATTCAGCCGGATTATGCCGGACGGCGCACATACGATACTTGTTACCGCGCCCGTGATATTTTCCAGTTGGAAACGGTGGTGCTGGTGACGCAAAAATTTCATCTGCCCCGCGCTGTTTTCACCTGCCGCGCGTTGGGGGTAGATGCGGTGGGTGTGCCCGCCGATATTCAATCGTATGGCTTGGGCGCGCTGGGGTGGTCAACCATGCGGGAGCAATTTGCGCTGGCGCGGGCGGTGGTGGATGTTGTGTTGCAGCGTCCCGCGCCCGTCCTCGGCGAACCGATTCCTTTCAATTAAAAATGCAAAGGGCAAAATGCAAAAAGAAAAACTTTACATTTTACATTTTACATTTTTAATTTTGATTGCCTTTGCTGTGCGCAGTTACCGGCTCGATTTTCAGAGCATTTGGTGGGATGAAGGGCACAGTATCGAAATGGCATCCGCGCCGGTGGCGCAAATTCCGACGCTGCCCGGCATGGATGTGCATCCGCCGGGCTTTTTTGTCGCGCTGCACGGCTGGATGGCGTTGGCAGGGCGCAGCGAGTTCGCGCTGCGGTATCTTTCGCTGGTGTTCGGTGTGCTCACCGTCGCGTTGATGGTCGCTTTCGGGCGGCGCATGGGCGGCTGGCGCACGGGCTTCGCGGCGGGATGGTTGGCGGTGCTGTCGCCATTTTGGGTGCAATATTCGCAGGAAGTTCGGATGTATGCGCCGGTGACGTTTTTTGCGGCGACCGGCATGTATTTTTTATGGGAAATTGTTTTCGGCGGAAAAAACTCGCGCCGGGTGTGGACGGGGTATGTGCTCGCCACGGTGGCGGCGCTGTACAGCCATTATTTCACCCTCTTTTTGCTGGCAATTGAAAATGCGGTCTGGTTGTGGTGGGTCATCGCCGGACGGAAAGACCATCCCCCTAAAAAAAGAATTTTGATGTGGTTGGGCGGGCAGTTGGGCGTGCTGGCGTTGTTCGCGCCGCAACTTTTCATCGCCGCGCGGCAGATTTCCGGTTATGCCAACCCCAACCTGCAACCGCCGACCCTGCGCGCTTTCATAGCCGAAAGTTGGCAGGCGTACACCATCGGGCAGGCGTTTGACCCCGCCCGCGCCGCGCCGTATCTGTGGGTGATTGCCACGCTGATTGTGCTCGGTGTTTGGCTCAATCGCCCCCGTTTTTCACGTTTCGCGTTTCACGTTTCACTGTTCGTTATCCCGCTCGGACTTTATTTCATCGTTCTGCAAACGCGCCCATCGTTTGAGCCGCGTTATATGATGCTCGTCACGCCCGCATTAATTTTACTGATGGCGCTGGCATTCGCGCCGAAACGCCGGACGTTTGCCGTGCCGGGGCTGGTGGTGCTGGCGATATTCGCGCTGGGGTTGCACGGTTATTTCACCGATGCCCGTTTTTTCAAAGATGATTCGGCGGGGGTGGCGGCGTGGCTCGCCGCGGAGACTTCGCCCGATGATGTGGTGCTGGTGGATGTGCCGCACCCCTTCGGCTATTATGCCGACCGCATCCCCGCGCCCACCGATTATTTGTTTGTGGATGTCCACACCGCCGCCGATGTGCTGAACGCTCGCGCACGCGGCAAAAAACGCCTTTTTTGGATTACATGGCGGGGCAGCGATACCGACCCGCGCGGGGTGATTCCGTTTTTGTTGCGTAAACAGGCGGGCGCACCGCAGGGCGAGCGGCAATTTCGCGGTTATCGGGCGCAGTGGTGGACGCTTTCGGATGCGCCGTTCAGCTTGCCCGCCGACCTGCCGCCGGTGGATGTCAATTTCGATAACGTGATTCGGTTGGATGGGCTGGCGTATGGGGATGCGCTTTCGGCGGGGGAGGCGGGATGGGCGACCATGCATCTTTCATTAATCGCCCCCACCGAGGTGGATTACAAAGTTTCGGTGCGGTTGCGGGCGGATGATGGGCGCGTGCTAGCGCAATCGGACAAATTAATTCTGAACGACCGCCATCTGAAAACGTCCGCGTGGGATATTGCCGACCCCGCGCTCAATCAGACCATCAATGTGTTCACGCTGCCGCTCGCCGATGCGGATTTTCGCGGGCGGTTGACGCTGGAAGCGGTGGTGTACAACGCCGCCACCGGCGATGCCATCGCCGCGTACGGGGCGCCCACCACCAACGATGATTTGGTGTCGGCGCGAATCGGTTTGGTTGGGGTGGAATGAGCGTTTAAAAGTAAAAACCGGTGCTGCCACGACACCGGTTTCACAAAGGAGGGAGGATAATTTTTTTCTCAATCTGGCTGCCAACCAAATTATGACTAAAGTATAGCGGTCAAAGATTAAAGGAATCTGAAAGAAAGATTAATGTTAGATGAGAGAAATTGCCGAGAAACGCAGGTTTCCATATTTTGCAACGGTTACCCGGAAATTCATTTCCGGGCTAACAGCCCAAGCCGACTTAAGTCGGCTTAAGTTTTAAGCCTTGAACTTTAGTTCAAGGCAGAATCCGGATGCTGTACGGTTACGAAAAAACAAAATCGAGGTATTGCGGTTGATTGTCAGCGAAAATCTACGTACATCTGCGTCCAAAAAAAATTGTCAGTCAATCAGTGAGAGAAATTTATTTTCAGCCGCGAATTTCCGAGCCGGGCGTGTTTGGGGGTTTGGGGCTGAAATGCGTTTAAAAGTAAAAACCGGCGCTGCCACGACACCGGTTTTTGGAGGAGGGAGGATAATTTTTCTCTCAATTTGGCTGCCAACCAAATTATGACTAAAGTATAGCGCTCAAAGATTAAAGGAATCTGAAAAAAAGATTAATGTTAGATGAGAGAAATTTATTTTCAGCCGCGAATTTCCGAACCGGGCGTGTTTGGGGGTTTGGGGCTGAAATGCGTTTAAAAGTAAAAACCGGCGCTGCCACGACGCCGGTTTTTGTAGAAGGAGGAGGAATAAAAAGGGGAAAGGAGGGAGGATTATTTGTAGGTTAATTTGGCTGCCAACCAAATTATGATTAAAGTATAGTCCATGAAAATTAAAAAAACCTGAATCTGAGATTAATGGTTCATTAGAGAAAACTTGTTGAAACTTTTAGTTTGCTAAAAAATTAGCCACGAATACCCGTTCCGGGCACTGGTTCACACGAATTCCTCGAATTTTGGAATAAAATTCGTGGCTAAAATAAAATTAACGACAAAAGGTTCATTCAGTTTAAAGTGAGCCAAACGGATGCGGGTGATTGGAATTCTATGAAAATTCGTGGGCAACAATGGTTGCATGCGCTCGGTGTGGTTGTGGCAACCCTGCTGACGCGACAATTATGGGTGGAGCGGCTGGCGACGGTGTCGGAAATCCACAACTTCCACCGGACGGTGCGTTTCTGGCAGGCACTGGCGGGGAATAACCGGCAAGTGCTCGCCGATGCCCGCTTCGCCGAGCCCGCTTCGCTGTGGATGGGCGGGCTGGCGCTGCGTTTGGCGCAGGCGTGGCAAGGCGGCGAAAGTTGGGCGGATTGGCTGGCTCGGCACGCAGCCACCAACCCGATGCTGGCAACGGTGCAGATTTTCCGCACCGGATTTTTGACCGTCGCCCTCATTGCCATTCTGCTCCTTTTTTGGCTGCTGTGGCGAAACTTCGGCGGTTGGCTGGCGTGGGGCGCGATTCTGCTCCTCCTCCTCGAACCGGCGGGCTGGGGCTATTCCCGGCTGGCGCTGGCGGAGCCGGTGCTGGCGATGCTGCTGCCGGCGGTAGCGGTGGCGATGCTGGCGGCATTTCGGGGCGACGATACCGCGCTGTGGCTGGCGGGTGTGCTCACCGGGGTGGCATGGGCAACCGATGCCGCCGCGCTGGCGCTGATACCGCTGGTGGCGGTGTGCTGGTTCTTCGCCCGCAGAGACAGCACGCAACGCTGGTACTTTTTCGCGGAGCGGGCGTTGTTTTGGCTGGTGGTCTCGCTGGGCACACTGGCGATCCTCTCGCCGTCGGTGTGGCTGGCGCTGCTCGATTCGCCCGCGCAGGCGGGGCAAACGCTGGCGCGCCTCTTTCTGCCGCCAACGCTCGCGCCATCTTCACGGGCGATTATGGCACTGCTGGCGAGTCTTTCGCCGGTGGGCTGGCTCGGTTTGCTGGCGGGGGTCATCGTTTGGCGCAATATTCCCGCCGCCCAAAAATCGGTGCAACGCACGCTCATCATTTTGGCGATGGTGGTGCTGGGCTGGCAAACACTCTTCGACACCCACACCCCTGCCGGGACGCTGGCAGTGATGTTCCCATTAATGGTTGTCGCGGCAATTCACCTCTATCATCTGCCCCAACGGTTGCCCCGCCCGGCAATATTTTCCGCGCTGATTGCCCTTCAACTTTTGACGGTCTGGCTGGCGCGCCCGTATCTTTTGCCCGCCACCAATCTGCTGTGGGGAAATTTGCCCGTGCGCGCCGGATGGGTGGATTTGCCCGACGGCATCGGTATGGATGCGGTGACGGCATGGTTGTACAATCGCCCCGATGCGCTCGCCGGAATTGTGGGCATTGCCCCGCCGGAAACGCTGTCGTCGCTGTATGTCGGGCGGCTTGCCCCCATCGACAGCCCGGAAGCCGATTATTTGGTGGTCACCCGCAGCCAACGGATGTTGGAAATTCCATCTCTGGCGGTTTTGCGCTATTATGATGCGCTGATGACGCCGGAATTTTCGGTGACGGCGGCGGGGGAAACGGTGGCGGAGATTTTCGCGGGACCGGCGGTGCGCTCGGCGGTGGAATTGCCGCGCGGGGTAGACCCCGGCGTGCTGCCCAAACCGATTGCCTTCCGTCCCGCCGTCAATATTGTGCGCCCCGGCGACACGCTGGCGGTGGATGTCCTCTGGTTGGCGGATGCGACCCATCTGAATATCACTTCGGTATTGAGTTTGCGGGAATTAATCACGCTTGACCAAACGGACGCCGACCGGAGAGATATTGTCATCCCGACGGTGGAAATTTTTGCCGAGGCGTCGGGCAAGTTGCAGCAAATCGCGCCGGGGCTGGTGGTCAGCCGTCACACGCTGTCCATCCCCGCCGATTTACCCGCCGGGCAATACACCCTCGCCAGCGACGGGCGACCGGTGGGCTATCTCACCCTCGCGGAGCCATAGATGACCGCAACGAAAAAACGCAATCGCATACCCGCCGAGGTTTGGGCAGTGTGGGCGCTCATCGTCCTTTTTGCGGTGATGTTTTCCGCGCTGGCGCTGAACCGCCATGCCGCCTTTGAGACCAACGGTTTTGATTTGGGGAACGTCAATCAAGCCGTGTGGAACTCTGCGCACGGGCGATTGCTGGCGTTCACCAATATGGCGCCGCTCACCAACCGGCTGGCACTGCACGTCGAGCCGGTGTTGCTGCTTTTTGTGCCCTTTTATTGGCTGGGCTGGGGCAGTCCGCAATTGCTGCTGGTGGCGCAGGCGACGATTGTCTCGCTGGGAGCATTGCCCCTCTTCCTCATCGCCCGCCCGAAAATCGGTGGATGGGGCGCGGTGCTGCTGGCGCTGGCATATCTGCTCTATCCCGCGCTGGAAGCCGCCGAACTCTTCGACTTTCACGCCGTCACCCTCGCCCCGACCTTTTTTCTGTTCGCCATATATTTTCTGGAAATAATCTTGGGGCAGATTTCCCCATCCGCTGCCCGCCCGCCCGAATTTTTCATTTTTCATTTTTCATTTTTCACTATTTTGGCGCTTTCTACCAAAGAAGATATGGGTTTGATTGTGGCGATGATTGGGGTGTGGGTGTGGTTGGCGCACCGCCGGAAAAAAGTTGCCGCCGCGCTTTTTTTGGGGGGATTGGCTTGGTCGCTGGCGGCGGTTTTTTGGGTGCAACCGCAATTCGCCGCCGGGGGGAACATTCAGGGGGGACGATATGGCTGGCTCGCAAACGTGCTGGGCGACCCACAACTTCTGTGGGCGCACCTCCGGCAGGTGAATCTCCCCGGCTATTTTTGGGCGCTCTTCGCGCCGGTGGGCGGGCTGGCGCTCCTCTCGCCGCTGGCATTGCTCCCCATTCTGCCCTCACTGGCGATAAATCTGCTGAGCAGTTTCGGTTTCATGTGGCGACCGGAAGAATTCCATTATGTCGCCCCGATAGCGCCGTTCATTTTTATTGCTGCCTCAAAAACAATTCAAAAGGTAAAATTCGTCACTCGTCACTCGTCATTCGTCATTCGTCATTCGCTATTCGCTATTTTGCTGCTGACATCGTTGGGCTACCACTATTTCCGCGGCTTTACGCCGCTGGCGCGCCCCTTCCAATGGCGACCCGTCACCGCGCACCGGCGGCTCGGCGCGGCGATGGCGGCGGCTATCCCCCCCGAAATTCCCCTGTTCGCCCCGTTGAACCTCAACCCGCACGTCAGCAATCGCCCGGTGCTGCACCAAACCTTCGACACCATCGCCCCTGATGATTGGCTGTGGCTGGATGTGGCGAGCCTGCCGAATGATGCGGGCGGGCAGACCGCCATCCGCGACCGTTTGCTGCCAAATTATGAAACAGTGTGGGCGGCGGACGGGTATCTGCTGCTGAAGCCGCCGAATTCAGGCTTCAGCGTTCAGCGTTCGGCGTTTGGGGATGATTTTCTCTCGTTCACCCGTCCCGCCGAAGCCCCGCAGTATCCGCTGGCGGTGCAGTTTGGGGATGAGTTGGAATTGATCGGCTTCGCTTTGCGATTCAATCGGGCGGAGAATGTGCGGGTGACGACTTTTTGGCGGGCGTTGAAACCGCTCCCCGCCGGGGTGCAGCCGGTGCTTTTTTTGCTCGATGAAAATGGCGTGCCGCAAGGGGCGACGCTCGGCGCAGAACGTTCGCCGACGCTGGTATGGTATCCCCCCGAAAAATGGCAACCGGGCGAAACGGTGGCGGTGACGTTCAACAGCGTGGCGTGGGAATCGCGGTTGTGGCAATCGTACCGGCTGGCGCTCGGTGTGACCGCCGCCGCCGACCCGTGGGATGTCGGCGCGCGCCGGATGCCTGTGGTGCGGCAATCGGCGTTTGCCACCCGTTATGCCGCCGATGGTTCGCTGGTGGAGCTGGCTCGTTTCCGTCAAATTGCGGGCATGCAGACCGGCGCGCCGGTGACGCGGGAATTTTCCGCTCCAAAGATGGGTCATCGTTTCAATGAAAATTTTGGCGGGCAGGTGCGGCTGGCAGGCTATGATGCGCCGCAGGTGGCGGATGATGGGTTGACGGTGCGGCTGGTGTGGCAGGGCATCGGCGGGGCGCGGGGGAATTGGACGCGCTTTGTGCATGTGGTGGGGGCGGATGGGACGCTGCGCGGGCAGTATGACTCTGCGCCGGATGGCGGGGCGTACCCCACCGGATTGTGGGCGGACGGCGAATTTGTGGCGGAAACGGTGTTCGTGCCGCTGGAGAATCCGCTGCCCGCCGGGGAATATCGGCTGGTGGTGGGGCTGTACAATCCGGCGGACGGGGTGCGGCTGGCGACGGAATCGGGGGGGGATGCCGTCGAAATTGATTTTTTCGCGCCATGACCCCTACGCCATTTGGCGGATTTTTGGCGAAACCCGTCCGAAAAGGGGGAATGTCATCCGCAATAATTTGGGCGAATCCGCGCCATTGACTACAATATGGCGGTATGTAAAAAATTCATTGATTGATTTGAGGCAATTATGATGGAAAACCAACCTCCGAATCTCGGACCGGTGCAGAAAAAATCAACGGGCAATCGCTGGTTGCCGTATGCGATTGGCGGCGGCATCGCGCTGGTTGTGCTGTGTGCGGCGGCGTTCGCCGTCTTCGCCTTTTTTTACAAACCGGAAGCGCCCGCCATCACCGGCGATGCGACCGCCGAACCGTCGGTGGTGACGTTTGTGACAGTGACGCCCGCCGGGCAGGAACCGTCGCAGGCGCAAACCCTGCCGGAAAGCACGCCGACGGCGCTCCCCGCCGAGGCGACCGCCGTCCCGCCGGCGGCACAGGAACCGACCGCCGCACCGACGAATCCGGCTGACCCGCCCACGCCCGCCCCGGTGGAGCCGACCGCGACTTCAGCGCCGCAACCGTCGGGCTTGGTGCCGATGGCATCGCCCGATTATAGCATTCAGGCGTTCCTCTATTGGCGGGCGGAAGTGGCGCAGCGTGATTTGGATTTGGTGAATCAGATTAAATTCAACTGGGTGAAGCAAGTTTTCTCGTGGCGGGAAATTGAAGGCGCGGGCAAAGGGGAATATAACTGGACGAACATTGACCGAATGATGGATCAAATTGATGCTCACGGGTTGAAAGTCATTGCTCGCATCAGCGACCAACCGGCATGGACGGGCGGCGGTTACCCTGAAATTGGACCGCCGGACAACTATCAGGATTTCGCCGATTTTTTGACCGCGTTGGCAACCCGTTATAAAGGGCGCATTGACGCTTACCAGATTTGGAATGAACCGAATCTGGCGCGGGAGTGGGGCAATCGTCCCCCCAACCCTGCCGAATACACCGAATTATTGAAAGTGGGATATTCTACACTTAAAGCGATTGACCCCAGTGCATGGGTCATCACTGCCGGACTGGCGCCCACATCCCGGAATGATGCCGTAGCAATGCCCGACACCTATTTTGTGCAGGGCATCTATGATGCCGGTGCAGCACCGTACTTCGACGCGTTGGGTGTGCATGGCGCGGGCTACAAAGTCGCCCCGGAAACCGACCCCAATGTAGTTGCGAATGACCCCGCGCTCAACAATGGCGACCCCAGCCCGCCGGAACTCAAGCGGCTGTACAGCTTCCGCCATATTGAAGATTTGCGGCAGGTGATGGTAGCCAACGGCGATGTGGATAAACGGGTGGTGGTGCTGGAATTCGGTTGGACGGTTGACCCGCGTCCCGATTCCCCGTATCGCTGGCACGCCGTCACCGAAGAGGAGCAGCGTGATTATATTCTGCGAGCATACAAATACGCGGAAGAAAACTGGCAGCCGTGGATTGGAGCAATGAGTCTCATCTACTTGGCAAATGTGGACTGGACGGAAAATGATGAACAAACTTATTGGAGCATCACCTATCCGCTGTATCCCGAATTCCGCGCCCGCCCTGCATTTTGGGGACTGGTCGAACGTGCTCAAAAACAATAAATTGCAAACCCACCGTTAACATAATTTAGGAGGTCACCAAGCCGAGCTTGTGACCTCCTGCCTGTTTTTGTCGCGCTGTTGAGGCGTGCATTTCGTGTTGTCGGGCATTTTGTTGGAGGCTATTGTGAAGCGTCAATCGTTCCCATCCAACCGAAATATCGTGCTGATGCTGCTCTGGTTGGCGGCTTTGAGCGCCGCTATTACCGTGCGGCTCATCCGCATTGATGCTTTTTCCGGCAACAATGACGAAGGCGCATATTTGATGTGGGCGCGGCTGGTGGCGGAAGGCTATCCGCTGTACCGTCAAACGGTTTCTGTGTCCGCCCCGCTGTTCATCGAAATGCTGGCGCTGGCAATCCGGTGGTTCGGCTTCAGTGTGGTGATGGCGCGCGTGCTGATTTTGGTTTCTTTTGCCGCGACGGCGGCGGTGATGAGTCGACTCTCGTACCGGCTGGCGGGTTGGGCGGGCGCATTTTTGGCGTTGGGGATGCTGGCGGTTCTGCCGCATTTTTTCCCCCTTTCCCGCGAAATTATGGCGGAAGTGCCGGCGACGCTCTTCGCGGTGCTGGCGGTGGCGCTGGCGTATCGTTATTTCAAACAGGGCGGCGTCCTCTGGTTGGCGCTGGCGGGCAGTATGCTCGTCGTCAGCGGGTTGATGAAAGCACTCTACCCGGCGGCGGCACTGCCCATCGGATATTTCATCATCCGGCGCGAAAAGAATTGGGGGCATATCATCCGCGCGGGTGCAGTTTTTGGCGGCGCGGCGCTGGCGACGGCGGCGCTGATTGTGGTGTGGTATCCCCGGGATGCTTTTTTCTCGCAGGCGATTGGCTTCCGGGAGGATTTGCGGGCGGCGTTTCCACTTGATCTTGCCGGAAATGTTGCTTTCATCCGACAGAAGTTCCACGCAATTGGGGGCGTGTGGGTGTTGGGCGGCGTGGGCGCGGTTGTGTCTGCCAAATCGGTGCGGGGACAGGCATGGTTGCTGTGGCTGGTAGGCTCTTTGGCAATTGTTCTGTGGCACACGCCGCTATTTTGGCATCATCTGATTATTGTATTGCCCCCGTTGGTGCTTTTGAATGTGGAAGCGCTCAACGTGGGGATGATTGCGTTCCGCCGCGCCCCCTTTTCGTCCCCCAAACGTTGGTTTTGGATGGCGGCACTGATATTGCCCCTGTTGAACATCCCCGCCGCGGTATCCTTCGACCAAAAAAATATTGAGGGCTTTGATAGTTTTTGGGAAATGCAGGCGATTGACGTGCTGCAACCTGCCACCCGTCCCGGCGATTTTGTGGTTTCCGACAGTTTGATGCTGCCGCTGGCGGCTGACCGGCTCACCCCGCCGCCGATGGGCGACATCGCCTTTGTTGCCATTCGGTCGGGACGACAGACTTCGGCGCGGTTGATAGCCGTTTCCGAGCAGTTTGACGTGCAGGCTGTCGCCGTGTGGACGAGCCGGATAACATGGCTGCCGGAATATCTCGATTGGGCGGAGAGCAACTTTTACGTCCGCCGCGAATGGGATGCGACGCACAAACTCTATCTGGGGCGACGACCCGCGCCCGGTGCGCCCATTCCGCATGATACCCGCGTCACGCTGGACGATGCCATCGCTTTTCGCGGCTTTTCGGTGGATGCGGAGGATATTTCGGCGGGGGAGACGCTGCCGCTGACCCTTTACTGGCAGGCGACACAGCCGGTGGCAACCGATTATACCATTTTTGTGCAGGTGCTCGATGCGGCGGGGGCGCTGGTTGCCCAACACGACGGCAAACCGATTTACGGGCTTTATCCCACCCCGCGCTGGCAATCCGGCGAATTGATTGCCGACCGGGTAGACATCCCCCTGCCCGAAGAACTGCCCGCCGGAAATTACACCATCATCACCGGCATGTATGATTTAGATACGATGGCGCGGCTGCCGGTGCAAAATGGTGCGCAAGATTACATTAATGTGACCACCATCACGGTGAAGTGAATTCGATGACACGACTCGATGGGGCGACCAACCGAATATTGCGGCTGTGGCAGTGGGCAACGGCGCGGCGATGGGTTTTGCCAGTGCTGATTTTCGCGTTGGCGTTGCTGCCGCGTCTGGTGGGGTTGGACGATTTTCTCACCGCCGATGAAGACGATCAATTGCGATTTGCCGGTCAATTTTTGCAGGCGATACTGCGTCGGGATTGGGCGGGGATGCTCGTGCTGGGCTACCCCGGTGTGCCGACGCTGGCGCTCGGTGCGTTGGGGCTGGCGGCGCGCTACGGGCTGACGGCAACGGCGTCCGCGCTGAGTGCCGCCACATCCCCCGTACCGTCGCCCGCGCCGGTGCTCGATGCGGCATACACCCACCGGGTCTTTTTGCCCCTCGTCTCGCGTTCATCCGGCGCATCCGGGCTGGATGCCATGCTCTCTGCCATCCCCCAACACCCACTCGATTTTATTGTGGCGGTGCGCCTGCCGATGGTGCTCACCGCCAGCGCCGCCATCGTGCTGATATTTTTGCTGTTGCGAAAATTGCTGCCGGAAAAGACGGCAATCCTCGCCACGCTGTTGCTGGCATTCGACCCGTTTTTTCTCGCTAATTCGCGCGTCATCCACGTGGATGCGCCGCTCACCTATTTCATGTTCGCCGCATTTCTGGCGTTTCTGGTCTATTTAAAAGACGGGCGCTGGCAAATTCTGTTGCTGTCGGGTGTGTTGGGGGGATTGGCGGCGCTCAGCAAAACGCCCGCCTTCATCCTCGCGCCGATTTTGGCGGTGGGCGGCGGGCTTTTCGTGTGGTGCAACCCCCGGCGTTCCCCCGCGCTGATGAAACGCTGGGTGCTGGCACTGGCGGGCTGGGGCATCATTTTGCTGGTGGCGTTTGTGCTGTTTTGGCCCTCCATGTGGACAAAACCGATGTTTGCCATCACTTGGATTTTCCGCAACGCCCTCGGCGCGCTCAACGCCCCGCATCCCTCGCGCGGGCTGTTCTGGGGCACATTCATCACCGACCGCAGTCCGTGGTATTATACCGTTGCGCTCCCGTTTCTGCTCACCCCATTGACCACCATCGGGCTGTTTTTTGGGGGGATGATGGCGTTGCGCGGGCTGAAACGCCCTGCGCGGGCTGTCCCCCTCGCGTTGGCATTGCTGGCATTCGCGCTGATATTTCTGGCAGTTGTTTCCCTCCCCGCCCGGCGCGGCATCCGCTACACCCTGCCGATATTCCCCGCGCTGGATGTGCTGGCGGCGCTGGGACTGACATGGCTCGCGGCGCGCGTCCGTTTCGGGTGGGGAAAGACGCTGCTGGCGGTGGCGGTATTCGCGCAGGTGGGGCAAGTGCTGCTGTTCAGCCCGTATTATTTCGATTACACCAATCCGCTGCTCGGCGGCGGGCGCACCGCCCCGAAATTCGTGGTCATCGGCTGGGGGGAAGGGCTTGACCGCGCGGCGGCATACCTGAACCGGAACCCGGATGCCGCGCAAAAAACGGTGGCGGCATGGTATAGCTGGCAATTCGCGCCCTATTTTCGCGGGCACACGGTTGACCTTGCCAGCAATGAACCCGCCTACACCGCCGACTACACTGTTTTTTACATCAATCAGGTGCAACGCCGTTTCCCTTCCGAAGAATTGCTCGACTATTTTGCCGACCGCGTGCCGGAAAAAGTCATCAAATTGGGCGGGATAGATTACGCCTGGATTTATCCCGGACCCATCATCGGGAAATTTGACCCGGCTGAATTGAGCGACCCGGTGGGGGCATCGCTGACGGATGCACTGGTTTTGCGCGGCATAAATTTAACGCAAAAAACAATTCCCACCGGAGGCACGTTGCCGGTGACGCTTTATTGGCAGGTGATGGGCGCGCTCCCGCCTGATATGAACGTTTCGCTGCGGCTGGTGGATTCGGCGGGCGAGGTTTGGGGGCAGGTTGACCGGCTGCCCATCGGGGGGCTGGTGCGCACCCAGAAATGGCAACCGGGCGATGTTGTCCGCGATGAGTATAGGCTCCCCTTCGACCCCGCGACGCCGCCGGGCGAGTACCATTTTGAGGTGCGGATGTATAATTTCACCACCGGCGAGGTTTTCGGGGCGGCGAATCAGGTGGGGCAGGTGACGATTTCCGCGCCGGAAAAGGTTGTGTCCCCCCCGGATTTTGAGGCGTGGCTGGTGCGGGAACAGCGGGCGGCGGTCAGTGAAAAGCCGGTAGTTTTGGCGGACGGGCTGACGCTGATGGGCGATACTTTTGCCGATGCGGAGACTCTGCCCGGTTATCGCATCTCATTTAAATTATATTGGCGGGCGAAAAAACCACCGACCCCCGGAACGGCGGTGTGGATTATTGCCCGTTCCGCCAATGGCGACGAATTCCCGCTGGAGACTCTGCCCATCGGCACGGAAGCCTACCCTGCCGACCGGTGGCGGCGCGGCGCATTGCCGGGGCAAACGGTATCGGCGCCCCTTCCCGCCACTATTTCCCCCGG
>CAZMXX010000029.1:0-18213 GCA_964570315.1 uncultured Anaerolineaceae bacterium
AACGTATCGTACTCAACTGCTCTCTTTTTCGCCAAAAACTGGCGAAGGTATTGAATTGACTGAGCGAATAATACACGGCTCTATCGCCGATGAGGATGATTTTGATATTCAGCGGGATAGGTTCCGGGCGAAGCGAGACGGTGTTCATCACCCCGAACATCTGCCCTTCCGGTTCCATTTCGATTTTTCCGGAGCGGAGCGCGCGCTTTAGTTGTTCCCACGCGAAAGATTACGCCAGAATTTTATGCGCATCCAGAATGAGATAGCCGCCATTCGCCCGGTGGAGCGCGCCCGGTTTCACCAGCGTGAAATCGGTCATCAGCGAACCGGATTGCGTCACCATATTTTCAATGCGCCCCACCAAATTGGGGTAAGTGGGATGGTCAACATACACCACGGGCGTACCGTGGTTGGCGCTGTGATCCACCAGCAGATTCACCCGGTAGCGACGCAAAAATGCCGGACCCAGCAGCGAGCGGGGCAACGGCATCCCCGCGCGGGGGGCGGATTCGCCGTCTTCCATGCGCCGGAAATCCTCCGCGCTGTCGGTCACATCGGTCTGCACCGTTTGCAGATAATCGAGCACGGCGGGCAAATCGGCGTATTTTTGGCGCATGTCCGCCATCAAATGTTCCACTTCCGCCCGCACCATTTCCCGATTCAGCGACTTCACCGCTGCCCGCTGTTCCTTCTCCAATTGCCGCGCCCGATACGCCGCCTTTTCCATTTCCTCTTTCAAATAATCAATCTCTTTTTTGATGTCGGCGCGAGTCTCTTCCGGCAGGGCGTCGAATTCCTCCGGGCTGATGATTTTGTCATCCATCACCGGCGCGAAAATAATGCCCTCTTTCGTGCGCACCATCGCCAACCGACGCGCGCGCGCGGTCTGCTGAAGCTGCTGGTACGCGGCTTCGTGCCGGCGGGCGTAGGTCTCCTCAATACCCTGCACACGGGCGCGATATTCCTCGCCTTCCAGCGTGGCGGTGATTGCCGCGCGAAGTTCGTCCACGAAAGTGTTCATATCGTCGCACAACAATTTTCCCCGCCCGGCGGGAAGTTCGAGCGCGCGCGGGCGATACGGCACATCGAAATTATTCACATAGCACCAATCGCTCGGCGCAGGCTCGGTGGCGGCTTGCTGTTCCAGAAATTGCCGCACCGCCGAGAATTTCCCGGTGCTGTGAGGTCCCAGCACGAACATATTGTACCCTTCGCGCCGAATGGAAATGCCGAACTGCACTGCATTCACCGCGCGCTCCTGCCCGATGATGTCGGTCAGGTCTTCCAACTCGGCAGTGGTTTCAAATGAAAATTGGTCGGGGCTGCACTGTCTACACAGCACATCGTATGAAAGAGGGGAAATCGGGGTCATCGCTGTCGCCTCCGGGGGCATTGATTGAAGGTTGAATTCGCTTTAGGAATCTTACCCGCATTTCCCCGCAAATGCAAGCGTTTTGACTTCCATTTGGGGGTACGGTATCATAAGCGGGAGAATTTCAGCATACACCAAAGGAGCATCCGATGGCGCACGTTTTAGAAAACATCACCGTAATTGACCTGACGCAAGCGATGGCAGGACCATACTGCACGATGATTCTCGGCGATATGGGCGCGGAAGTGATAAAAATTGAACGCCCCGGCAGTGGCGACCAGAGTCGCGGCTGGGGTCCGCCGTTCATTGAAGGGGAAAGCACCTATTTTTTGAGCGTGAATCGGAACAAAAAGAGTCTTTCGCTCAACATCCGCAGTGAAGCCGGGCAGAAAATTCTGCACGAATTGGTGAAAACCGCCGACGTGTTCATCCACAATATTCCCCGCAAAGCGTCCCAGCAACGGGCAAAAGTGGACGAAGAAACGCTGCGTGCGTTGAATCCGCGGTTGATATATTGCAACATTTCCGGCTACGGCTCGGATGGACCCTACGCCGAGCGTCCGGGGTATGATATGGTGGCACAGGGGGAAGCGGGCATCATGAGCCTGACCGGCGCGCCCACTCCCGACGGCGAACCGTACCGGTTTCCCGTCCCGCTGGCAGATATGACCACCGGATTGTATGCCGCCATCGGGATTTTGGGCGCGCTGTATGCCCGTCACCACAGCGGCACGGGGCAAACCATTGACATCAGCTTGCTGGAAAGCCAAACCGCGTGGTCTGCCATCCTCGCCGCCAGCTATTTGAATGCGGGCGTCGTCCCGCCCCGTTTGGGCAACGACCACCCCAGCATTGTGCCGTATCAGGTATTTCCGGCGAAAGACAAGTACATTATTGTGGCAGTTGGCACGGAAAAACTGTGGGCATCGTTCTGCGCCGCGCTGAATGTGCCCCATCTGCAAAACGACCCGCGTTACCGCACCAATGCCGATAGGCTCGCGCATCGGGATGAACTAACCGCGGAATTAGAAGCCATCATCAAAACCCAACCATCAGAAGTGTGGCTGGAAAAATTGCGGAAAGCGGGCATCCCCAACGGACCCATCAACCGCATTCCCGACACGATGGCACACCCCCAACTGCGGGCGCGACAATTCATCGTGGAACTGGAACACCCGCTGGCGGGAATGGTCAAATCGCTGGGCAACCCCGTGCGCATGTCGGACACGGCGGTGAGCTACCGCACTCCGCCGCCCCTGCTCGGCGAACACACCGAACCGATTTTGCGGGCGCTCAATTATGGGGATGACCAAATTTCGCAATTGCGGGCTGACGGCGTGATTTGAGCGGCGTTCACTCGCCATCCACAATTGAAATTTTGAGCTGTGGTCTCTTGGCGACGGCATTCACTCGCCGGTGTTCGGTGAGTTTGCGCCACTGTTCCAATCCGCGTTTGCCCTCGGTCAAAATGCCGATAATATCGTGGGTGAATTTTGAGCCGGAGCCAATCACCAGCCCGGTGATGAACACATCGGCGCGGGCGTCCACCACCAGCCCCAGCATGCCAAACATCTGCAACTGCGCCGCTGAAGCGATGATGATACCAGCAACAATCCCGAACGCCGCCGAAGCCCACGTTTTGAATTCCCCGTATTTTGCGCCGGTGGGGGTAATGTTCAGCCCGTTCATGATGGATTCCACCACCCCCCAAACCGTCTCCAGCAAGCGCTCGATGCCCAACGCCGCCGCCAGCAACGGCGCCAAAACCACCGCCACATCGCTGCCGTTGGCGGTGGGCGCGGCAGTTCCCCGCGTCTGCGCCATCACCGCTGCTGCCAGCAAAAACCACACCGCAATCGCCGCTACCGAAAAAACCCATGCTCGTCTGCGCATATTTTCCTCCCATGAATTGTGTTTATGTCAATACAATTTCAAGTGTAACCCATTTTGGGAGGATGGTCAAGCCGCCGTAAAATGGCGCGACAAACATTGTTGGATGAATTGCCAATTTATGCTATACTTTCGTCATCATTCCTACCGAAAGGGCTGCGGCGATGGTGAAGACCGTTTTAATGATTGAAGACAATCCCAATAATGCTATGTTGGTGAAGCGCATTCTGGAAGCGCAAACCGAAGAAATCAACGTGGCGCACGCTTGGACGGGCGAAAGCGGCTTGCAGATGGCAATTGAACAGCACCCCGACCTCGTCTTGCTCGATTTGGGCTTGCCCGACATCGACGGGCAGACGATTGCCGCCTTCATCCGCCGCATTCCCGATTTGGAAAACGTGCCGATGATTGCCGTCACCGCCTGGCCACAGGAAACCGCGCAGGAAATGGTGCGGGCATACGGGTGCGATGACTACATCGGCAAGCCGATTGACCCGCGTAAATTCATAAAAATGGTGCTGGCATATCTTTCCCCCACTGCATCAAATTAAATCCAGAGGCATCGTGCTGAATCCCACGCCCACAGACAGACCGCAAACAATATCCGTCATCACCAAACCGAAACTGGCGCTGGTTCCGGCGAATGAGTTTTCCTTTGCCCAACTCACCGAGGCGTACAACCGCACCCGCGTGGACTACATTGTGCCCATGCCGATGAATGAACGAAAAATGCGCGACTATGTCCACAATTACGATATTGACCTGTCGCAATCGGTGGTGGCGGTGGCTGGGGATGAAATTCTGGGGCTGGCGATGCTCGGTGTGCGCCCCGAAGCGACGTGGGTCACCCGGCTCGGCGTGCTGCCCAACGGGCGGAAACGCGGGCTTGGCGGCAAAATGATGAACGTGCTGATTGAAAATTCGGTGGCGCTGGGCGTGAAAGAAATGCAGCTCGATGTCATCAAAAACAACGCCCCCGCCGAGCAACTCTTTTTGAAGTGCGGCTTCCGGCACAAAGGGGAAGTGTTGGTGGTGCGCCGTCCGCCCAAAACTGTGGACATCGTCACCCGTGGCACATACATCGAAGCCGTCGGCTACCGCGAAACGCTGGCGCTGCTCAAATCCCGCACCGACCACATTTCATGGCTCACCGATACCCGCTCGATGGAAAATGCGGGCAACCTGTCCGGGCTGGTCGCCGATTTGCCGCGCGGCGCGGGCAAAGGCTGGCTGGTCTACCAAAACACCGTCTTCCAACTGGGGCGACTGGTTTTTCACATTGAATCCGGCTCGCCGGTGGACGTGGTGCAAGCGCTGCTGGAAAATCTCCACTGGCGACACCCCGTGCAGGACACCATCGTCGAAAATGTTTTGCCCTCTGCGCCGGCGTGGCAGGCAATGAAACAAATGGGGTATATCATCTCATTTCCCCGTCTGGAAATGGTCAAACCACTGGCGTAAATTTCCCCCCTGTGCTATAATTGCCAAGCTTGATTGCCGCCCGGCAATCACAAAATTCTCCCACCCGGCGAAGGTGCTGGCATTGCAAAACTTTGTTATCTGTTGTTCATCAAAATCAATCTGCAACACTCACAACAACGCGCAAATCAGTTGTAATTCCCTTGCGTGAAGGGGTATTTTTCATATACCGCTTCACGTTTTTTGTGCCTGCATTTCGCCATCATTCATAATTGAAAGGATAATTTTATGTCAGTCGAAATCAAAACCCCCGTCCCCAGCGATATTGCCATCGCCCAATCCGCAACCATGCAACCCATCAGCGACATCGCCGCCGAATTGGGGCTGTTGCCCGACGAGTTGGAAAATTACGGTACGTACAAAGCCAAAGTGCGCCTTTCCGTGCTGGAACGCCTCGCCGACCGCCCCAACGGCAAATACATTGATGTGACCGCCATCACCCCCACTCCGCTGGGCGAGGGCAAAACCACCACCACCGTCGGACTGAGCCAAGCCATCGGCGCACACCTGCACAAAAAAGTCGTCACCTGCATTCGCCAGCCGTCACAGGGACCGACCTTCGGCATCAAAGGGGGGGCTGCCGGTGGCGGCTATTCCCAAATCGTACCGATGGAAGACTTCAACCTGCACCTCACCGGCGACATCCACGCCATCACCGCCGCGAACAACTTACTCGCCGCCGCCATTGACACCCGCTGGTTCCATGAGCAGGGGCAAACCGATGAGCAGCTCTTCAATCGTCTTTGCCCGCCCGACAAAAACGGCAAACGAAAATTCGCCAAAATCATGTTCAAACGGTTGGAAAAATTGGGCATCACCAAAACCGACCCCAACGATTTGACCCCCGAAGAAATCCGCAAATTTGTGCGGCTGGATATTGATGCCGACACTATCACCTGGCGGCGCGTCACCGACACCAACGACCGCTACCTGCGCGGTATCACAGTGGGACAGGGACCGAAAGAAAAAGGGCGCATCCGCAAAACCGGCTTCGACATCACCGTTGCCAGCGAAATCATGGCGATTCTGGCGCTGACCACCAGCCTGCAAGATATGCGCCGCCGCCTCGGCGAAATGGTGATTGGCACCAGCAAAAGCGGCGACCCCATCACCGCCGATGATTTGGGCGTGAGCGGCGCGCTGGCGGTGCTGATGAAAGACGCCATTATGCCCAACCTGATGCAAACGCTGGAAGGCACGCCCGCCTTTGTGCATGCGGGTCCCTTCGCCAACATCGCGCACGGCAACAGCTCCATCATCGCCGACCAGATTGCGCTGAAGCTGGTGGGTCCCGATGGCTATGTACTGACTGAATCGGGTTTCGGGGCGGACATCGGGATGGAAAAATTCTTCAACATCAACTGCCGGTACAGCGGTTTAGTGCCCAACGCGGTGGTGCTGGTTGCCACCGTGCGCGCGCTGAAAATGCACGGCGGCGGTCCCACCGTCAAAGCCGGGCAACCGCTCGCGCCGGCGTACACGGAAGAAAATCTGGAACTGCTGGAAAAAGGCTGCTCGAATATGACCGCGCACATCGCCAATGCCAAACGATTCGGCATTCCGGTGGTGGTAGCGGTCAACCAATTCCCCACCGACACCCCCGCCGAGTTGGAATTGGTGCGCCAAAAAGCCATCGAAGCGGGTGCGGAAGACGCCGTCGTCAGCAACCACTGGGCGGAAGGTGGCGCCGGCGCGGTGAAACTGGCGGAAGCGGTGGTCGCCGCCTGCGAGCAACCGAGCGATTTCAAATTCCTCTATCCGCTCGAAATGAGTTTGAAAGAAAAAATCGAACTGATTGCCAAAGAAATGTACGGCGCGGACGGCGTGGAATTCTCCCCCGAAGCGGAAGAACAACTCGCGCGGTACACCAAATTCGGCTTCGACAAATTGCCCATCTGCATGGCAAAAACGCACCTGAGCCTGAGCCACGACCCCAAACTGAAAGGCGCACCGAAGGGGTTCACCGTCCCCATCCGCGATGTTCGCGCCAGCGTCGGCGCCGGGTTCGTGTATCCCCTGCTGGGCGAAATGAGCACCATGCCCGGCTTGCCCACCCGCCCGTCCTATTATGATATTGACCTCGACGAAAACGGCAGAGTTGTGGGGCTGTTTTAAATCTCAATAACCGTTAATCAAAAAGGGTATCAATTTCGATACCCTTTTTGGTTACTGTATCCTGTTATATCATGCTGACGTTTCTGTTTTTTTGAAAAACGCTCCTTTGGTGTTGCCCCGGAAATGAATTTCCGGGCTGAAAGCTGAAGCCGACTTAAGTCGGCTTGAGTTCTGAGCCTGAACTTTAGTTCAAGGCGATACTTTGTTTATATTCTTCTTTGAGCTTTTGAACATTTAAGATAAATTCCGCAATTGGTTTGGCAATATCAGATGATGTCAAAGCAACAATAGGAATGATTTTCGCTTTTCTATTGCCATCTTGAACTCCAGCCCACACGTTGAAATACGACAACGCAAATTCTTTGGGAATACTACCACGATATGCAGTAAATCTACCTCGATGGCAGAGCCAAATAGCACCTTCCTTTTCCACGAATACACCGGAAAATCTACGATTCAATTCTAGCGGAACATTAATCTCGACGCTTTGTACCATTGGTTTTTCCCAAGAAAGAGAAAAGAGATGAAACAGGATATTCGGCTTGGATGGAAGTTTCAAAACGCCAAACCCTAAGTCACCGCATGCTGTTTTCAATCTATACGTCATTATATTGTCTATATTGCCGCTAGGAGATCTCCATTCCCGTTTTTCGTTTTCAACAGACTGCTTTTTTATCTCCTCTTGAAATTTTTGAACTGCGATTTCTATACTCTCCGCTTGCTCAATTACTCTCATCGTAGCCAACTCCATATTTCGCTTTTCGCTACCATCACTCCGCCGGTTCGATGCCCGTCACCGCGCCGAGGGTGTTCACCTTCAAAATCCAGCGGGAACCGATTTGCGCCCGGTTGAACAACGCTTCATCGGTGGTGGTGAAAGTGTATTTCTCCCCATCGGCATCAAATTCGATGACATATTCCGCGCTGCGCGCCCCTTCGCGCTGGTCGGCGGACAACTGCGGCACGGGGTCGCGCGGCGAATAATCGTTTCCGGAAACCGTCACTTGGTCAACCACCTGCCATTCCTGCACCGTATATTCGCACCAGTCGGCATAAACTTCATATTGACAATCCTGCACCACTTCCCCGTATCCGTTCCCTTTATCAACGGTGTAGGGCGTGCCGCACACTTCTGTGGAATTCGGCACGGGATTATCGACGACTTTTGCCACTTTTTGGGTACAGACGCCCAACACCGCGTCGGCGGGGATGTCGGTGCGCCAATCTTCATATTGAACGGGACCCAACGCCTCAATGGCAATGGTGCGCGTCCAGCTCACACTTTCCACGCGGGCGGAGGCATCGGTGGTGCGGATGAAAAGGAAGTATATCGCCACGCATGCCACCAGCAGGAACGCCGCGACACCAATCAGCACCCCTTTGTTAGCCCCCGATTTCGCCGGTTCGGCGGGGGGCGGCGTGGGTGGCGGCTCTTTCGCCGAGGCAATCGGCGCGCCGCAATAGGGGCAGGTTGCCACATCCGGGTCAATCATCGAACCGCACGACGGGCACGGGATTTGTTCAACGTCGGAGGATTCGCGGAACGCCCCCACCACCGCGCCGCTCGCTCGCTGCGTCCCCTGCGAAAGGTCGGCGCCGCACTGGCTGCAATTTGCGGCATCGGCGGGGTTGCGCGTGCCGCAATAGAAACAATAGATGTCGGCACCCGCTTTGGCTTTTTTCACCGTCTCAATGTCGGTGATGATTTGCTCTTTGGTCGCTTGGTGGAATTCCACATCCTCCGGCTGTGCCGTTCCGCAATTAATGCAGAATCTGGCTGTCCCCCGATTTTGTGTGCCACAACTCGGGCACGTCCACTGAAGTTCCGTGAATCCCAACGATTTTTTCACCATAGCGCTATCTCCTTCCTAGAATATTGATGGTTGCTAAAAATTATTATCGGCAATTATTTGAAAAACGTAAGGTTTTTCAGAGAATTGGTGTCAAAAAGAAACGCGGTTCATTCTATGCCACACCGTAGAGAGGTTGTTATGACGCGCCCGCTGTGGCAAACGCTACTCAGTTTGGTTTCCAAAAACCGCAACACCGAACTCACCTGTGATGAGTGCTTTGAGCTGTTGGAATATCTGGTGGAAATTGCCGGGCAGGATGATGCCCCCGTCACCGATGATGACCGGCAATATTTACAAACTGTTGCCGCCACCCATTTTCGGCAATGCCCGCACTGCCGGCAACACCATTTGGCGTTGTTACACCAAATGGAAGCGCGCTTGAATCACCCGGATGGCAACTAATTTTCATCCAAAACCCGCCGCACCAAACGAGCCAAGTCGGTGGGCAGAAAGGGTTTCTGCAAAAAGTTTATCCGCGCGTCCAAAATCTGATGCCGCGAAATCTGGTCTTCGGGATACCCCGACATGTAGATGACCTTCAAATCCGGTTTGAGTTCCTGCGCCTGCGCCACCAGCGTTTTGCCGCTGGTTTCGGGCATAATCACATCGGTGATCAGCAGCGCAGGCATCACCTCGGTGGAGGAGAGCCATGCCAGCGCTTCCGCCGCACCCTCCGCCTCATACACCTGATAGCCCTGGTCTTCCAGCGCCATCACGGTCATAAAACGAACATCGGCGTCATCATCCACCACCAGAATGACTTCTGTCCCCGTCGGCACGGTATTATCCGGGAGGCTTTCCGGGGCAGATGTTTGGGCGTCGTCCGCCAATTCCGCGGGGAGATACACCGTGAATGTGGTTCCCTCGCCCACCTCGCTGTACACGCGAATGTCGCCGCCGTTTTGTTTGACCACCCCGAACACGGTCGCCAAGCCCAAGCCGGTTCCCTTGCCCACCTCTTTGGTGGTGAAGAAGGGTTCAAAAATATGCTCCAGAATTTCGGGGGGCATGCCCATCCCCGTATCCGTCACCGAGAGGCGCACATAATAGCCCGGCGCAAGCCCCGAAAACGGCGAAACTTCATCAGTGGCGAAATGGCTGTTTTCGGTACTGATGGTCACTTCGCCCCCCAACGGCATCGCATCGCGGGCATTGACCACCAAATTCAAAATGATTTGCTCCATTTGAGACGGATCCATCTTCACCAAATGCAGGTCATCGGCAACATTAAACTTCAACAGAATGTCATCACCGATGATGCGGCGCAGCATTTTCGCCAAGTTGTTGACGGTCTCATTCACGTCCATCAACTGCGGACGGATGAGCGTTTTACGGCTGAACGCCAGCAATTGCCGCGTCAGTTCCGCGGCGCGATTGCCCGCGCCCAAAATGTTCTGCGCCATCTCCCGCTCGTCGCTGCCCGGTTTTGCCTGCCGCACCAGCATATCGGCATACCCGTTGATGGCGGTGAGCAGATTGTTGAAATCATGCGCGATGCCGCCGCTCAACTGCCCAATCGCTTCCATTTTTTGCGATTGGCGGTACTGCTCTTCCAGCTTCAGCGCATCGGTGATGTCCCGTTTGACCGCCACAAAATTGACCACATCTCCGGCGAGGTTGCGCACCGGGCTGATGACCATCTCTTCCGTGATGAGTTCGCCATCTTTGCGGCGATTCACAATTCGCCCCTGCCAGATGTTGCCACCGAGAATGGTCGTCCACATTTCCGCGTAGAATTCTTGCGTCTGTTGCCCGCTGTTCAGAATGCGGGACGTTTTTCCCAACACCTCTTCCTGTGAATAACCGGTTGATTTTTCAAAAAACGGGTTGACGTAAATAATGCGCCCGTTAATATCGGTGATGAAAATGCTTTCCCCGGCTTGCTCAATGGCGGTGATGAGCCGACTATGTTGCCATGACAATTGGAAACGCGCCAGCACCGCGCCGACTTGGTCGGCAACTTGTTGCGCCAGCGAAATTTCATCGGGGGTCAGGGGCAACGGTTCGAAATAAAACAGAGTGATGCCGCCGAAAAGTTTGCCGCCAAAGGCGACGGGCAGCATCACCAAACCTTTGATGTGCCGCCGCTCGAAGTCTTGGCGCGCCTCTCCCATTATGGAAAACTCAGCGGGGTTGTGCAACACAAAGGTGTGGTCATGCTCAAGCAATTCTTTCACCAGCGGGTTTTCCCGGGGATAGAATATCCGTCCGATGAACGTGTTGCACGGGTTCGGTTCGGTGTCCGCCACAATTTCCAACTCCGAAAAATCGTCGTTGAGGACGCCCCCCACCACCTGCGCCGTGCTGAAGGTGCGATGCAGTTCGTCGCACACAACTTTGAATATTTCTTCGGGGGTGGTTGCGGCGATGCCGGCGGCAATCACTTTGTTCAGCAGCGCCAATTCACGGTTTCGCTGCCGGATGCGAGCGTCGTTGCGCCGCCGCTGGATGGCATTCACCATCACGTCGCCCACCGTTTCCAGCAGAATGATGTCTTCCTCCGCCCAGACGCGCCGCGTGCGCACATCATCCAACCCCATGAAACCCACCAATTTCCCGGCGAATATCATCGGCACAACCACCAACGATTGGACGTGATGCGCTATCAGCATTTGCCGAATATTTTCAGCTTCCGGCGGGAGTTCTTCCACGTTGGGGATGTGGATGATGTCCCCTTTTTCCAAAAAGCCCATCCACCACGGGTAATCCGCCGAGCGGACATTCTGCATGGCCGCCAATTGCGATTCGATTCCTTCCGCGCACCATTCGTGCGTTTTATTCATTATCGCGCCGTCGTCGGTGAACAGGTAAACGTAGCTGCGGTCGGCATGGACAAATTGCCCGATGTCCGCCAGCGATTCGGTGATGGCGGCATCGGTGTCCACTATCGGGCAGTTGGCAAAACGGGTGGAAATGGTGGTCACCCGTTCTTCAAATTTATGGCGATATTCCAACAGCCGCAGCATCTCGCGCTGTTCCGTGACGTCACGGTAAAAGGCGGCAACCAGCGGCTCGTCATCGGATTCAATCACCGCCAGCGAAATGTCGAAATATGCCAGTGTCCCATCTTTGCGGCGCTGGGTATTGCTGATGCGGGTGCGCTCCCCGCGCAAAATGGCGTCAATATGGAAGCGGACATCTTCCGGTTTATACACCGACAGCACATCCATCATGGATGCGCCCAAAAGTTCATCGGGAGTGAAACCCAGCATCGCGCAATAGGCGTTATTCACATCGAGGATGGTTCCGGCGGCGTTGAAAAGCAGGTATCCGTCCTGAATTGTATCGTAAATGCGGCGATTGAATGCCACTTGCCGGCGCAAGGCATTGGTTATCCGAACACGGTCAATCGCCAGCGCAATTTGGTTGGAAACAAATTGCAGGATATTCAACTCTTCCTCGCCGTACCGATTGCGTTCGGTGTAACTTTGCACCGCCAGCACGCCGATGGTGCGCTCGGCGATTTTCAACGGCACGCCCGCCCAATCGCGCGCGCTCGGTCCGCGAGGTTCAATTTCATCCCGCTCGATGAGCGTATCAAAGTCATTGCCGGATGCCAGCAACGGTTTTCCCGTGCGCAGGACATATTCGGTCAAACCTTTGCCCAATTTCGCCGGTGGCGGCGGCTCAATTTCCATCGCGTCCACAAAATAGGGGAAGGTGAGCATATCCGTTTCTTCATCATACAAGGCGATATAAAAATTTCGCACCGGCATCAACCTGCCCACCGAATCATGAATGGCGGCAAAAAGTTCGGACAGGTTATCCAGCGTGATGGCGGCTTCCGCAATTCGATACGATATGTCCTGAATTTGCTGTTGATGATGCCGCCCCAACCCAAACGCCAACGTATCTTCAATTTCCTTCAGCAAACGCAACTCGTCCACACTGAAAAAATCGGGGTCGTCCGCATACAAGCTGATGGCGCCAATGGTACGATGCTCCGTTTTAATGGGGATGGCGGCGGCGGACTGATATCCGTATTGCGTTGCCCGGTCGTTCCAGCGTTCAAAATCGGGATTTTCGATAATGTAATTGAAAGAGACCGTTTCGCCGCGTTGGGTAGCCTGCCCGCCGGGGCAGTTTTTCTGCGGGGAATCGGGTGCGACCACAATTTCCACCGCGTCGAGATAATCGGGGCGCGCGCCCGACACCGCGACGGGTTCCAGCACAAAGGTATCCGGGTTCAGAATGCCCGCCCACGCCAGCGAAAAATGTCCCTGGTCGGTTAAAATGGAACAAATGCACTGCAACAATTCCCGGCGGTCTTCAAAATGGAGGACGGCGGCGTTCACCTGACTCAACACGGCGTAAAGCCGATTGGCGCGTAACAGCCTCGCCTCCGTCTGCTTCTGCTCCGACACATCCACCATCACCCCGACGATGCCCGCCGGGTCGCCATCGGCGTTGGTGAAGGCGGCTTTGCTGAAGAAAAATTCGCGGCGCACGCCGTCGGCGCAAAGCACGTTGCTTTCATAAAATTGCGCCCCCGGCGAATTGAGCACCAGTTGGTCATGATTAATGTATATTTCCGCCAAATCCGGGGGGATGTGGGGGTCCAAATCCAAGATGGTTCTGCCGATGATTTTCTCTTTGGGCAAACCCAAAATGAGGTCGGCAAAGGCATTGTTGCAGCCGATATACTCTCCCATCGCATTTTTGTAAAATACCGGGCTGGGAATGGTATCGAGCAGGGTTTCCATGAAATTCAGGTTATCCTGCAACGTCTGCTGGGCGGCAATGCGCTCGGAGATGTCGCGCACAATGCTTTGGACGACTTTCACGCCGCCAAACTCCACCAACTGCGACGAAATTTCCACCGGCATCAGTGAGCCGTCTTTGCGGCGATGCACGCGCTGAAACTGCACGCCGCCGTGCTGCATCTGTTCGATGAGGGCGGCATTTTCCTCAAATGCCCCACCATGATTCAAATCCTCAAACGTCATCCGCAGCAATTCCGAACGGGTATACCCCAAGCGACGGGCGGCGTTCTCGTTCACTTCGATGAAACGGTGGGTATCGGGGTCGGCGATGAAAATGCTGTCGTTGGCATTTTCAAACAAGGCACGGTATCGTTCCTCCGATTCCGACAGCGCCGCCTGCGATTCTTCCAGTTCCGCCACCATATTTTCCAACTGCTCCAGCGAGCGCACCAGCGACGAAGTGGTCTGGTTGAATGCCGTGCCCAGAGCCTGCAATTCGGCAGGGGCGTCGGGCGGGACGGCGGCTTGCAAAAAATAGTTACCGGCGGTGATGCGTTGTGCCGTGGTCACCAACTCTTCCATCGGCGCAACCACCGACTGAATCACGTGCCGGCTGATGTACATTCCCACCAGCATCGTAAACGCAATCACCCCAAAGGTGAGGAAAAAAGAGAGAATGCCCAAATGCACGCCGTTCCACAGGGTATCTTCCACCACCACACCCAGCTTCTGCCGCCCAAAGGTCACCGGCTCCACCGCACGCAGCACTTTTGTGCCGTTCAGTCCCGTTTGCAGGGTAGAGACGTCCCGGGGCCACTGTACCGTTACGCCGCGCAGCACCAGCGCCGGATTGCGGTGGGCAATCACCCGCCCGTGGTCATCAATGATGTAAGTTTGCTCAAACGGGGGAAGGTGCGCCTCGGTCATCAGCCGCCACATTGCGCGGATGTCCAAATCTACCGCCAGCACACCGTCCACCGTGTTGCCGGAAAGTTCAATCAACGGGATGGCAACGGTGAGGTACGGGTTGCCGGTTTTGGCATCGAACCAAACGGGGCTGAAGTATGTTTCGCGCGTGGAACGGGGCGTGCCGAATTCGGCGGTTCCGGCGCGGTTGGTCAACTCGGAGGGGGCAACCACCCGCAGACGGGAAAGGCGGATAACCTCCATACCGTTGGCGTCCAGCAGCCTGATTTCACTGTATGCATGGTCACCGGCGAAAAGCCCGCTCAACAGCCGGTATTGGTCATCGGTTGAGAGTGTGTGCACGTCTCTGGTGGTGGCAAGCAGTTCCAATTGCGAAACGTGCGTATCTATCATATTTTTTATTTCAATGGCAACGTGTATCGCAGATTGGCGTTGATTGGCGATACTTTCGGTTTTTTCCTCCTGAAAACTTTGCCAAGCAATGATGGAGCCAATCAATAACACGGGGAGTATGGAGAGGAGGATTATCAACAAATTTAATCTGGCTTTGATTGAGTTCAGCACAAAATACCTCATCAGCGAATGATGGTATCCGCTTGATGTAAAATACTCGTTGGAACCGTGATACCCAGCGCATTTGCCGCCTTCACGTTCACAAAGAGGAAGACATCCGCCGTTTCAACGGGCAGGTCGGCGGGGGAGACACCGGAGAGAATCTGTTGTGCGATGCGGGCGGCGGCTTGTCCGGTATTGCGATTCTCGGTAAAATAGCCGAACAAAGCACCATCTTCAAGTTGCCGAATTGTATTGGCTATTATCGGAATTTTTCGGGCGTTGGCAAATTGTTTGATGACCGCCCAGCTAGTGCCGCCTTGCACCACCAAATCGGGCATGATGATGATGGCATCAAAGGGGAGAGGTTTGTCGTCCGGCAAAGATTGTAGATACGCCGTAATATCATCGGTGCTTTTCACCTGCGTTTCAACGAGAGGCATCTGCAAAATGGCGGCATCTTCCCGCACGCGGGTGAGCATAATCGGGGCGGTGGGATAGCTCGGGTCGTATGGTGTCCACACGCGCCGGTATGCCGGGTTGATTTTTTGCAGGAATTCCAGCCGTTTGCCGATGAAGTCTTCCAGCGGGTTGCGCACGCCGGTGAGGTTTCCGCCGGGATGGCGCAAATCGTCCACGATGCCTGTCTCTTTGGGGGCAAGGACGATGGCAAAGACCACGGGGATATCGGTATTTTCGGTGGCGCGGCGAGCCGCCAATGCCGCGCCATTGGTGACGGTGAGGATTAAGTCCACATCGTTGGCAACAAAGGTGTCGGCGATGTCGCGCATGGTGTCCGGGTCGCCATATGCCTGTTTCACCGTATAGGTGATATTCTCGCCTTCGATGTAGCCGTAATCCGCCATCTGTTGTTTGAAACCGTCTACCACGCTTTCAAACAGTTCCGCCCCCATCAGAATACCGACATGGAAAACGTGCGGGGTAGGCGCAGGGGAGGTACATGCGGGCAATATCAACATTCCCGCCAACAACAACCCTGCAAAAATCGTCCAAACTGTTTTTTTGTACATCACCCCATCCGAGACACACTTAAAAAAAGTGGGCTACAATATATTCATTGTAACCCACTTGCACGCCTGATACAAGCCATTCCGGATATTTAACCGCAAATCTTTACGTGAAATTTACGTTTATGCCATCGTCACCAGTCTATCTTCCAGCTTTTCCGCCTGCGCGCGCAAATCAGCGAGTTTGAGGCGTTCCCGGTCAACCACGGCGGCGGGGGCTTTGTTCACGAAATTCTCATTCGCCAGCATTTTTTCCGTGCGGATAATGCCCTGCCGAATGTGCGCCAACTCGGACTGCAATCGCTCGCGCTCGGCGGCGATGTCCACCAGCCCCGCCAGCGGGAGGTAGATTTCAATGCCCCCTTCAATCACAATGGTCAGGGCGTTGTCCGGTTTGTGCGATAGTGTTTCCGCCACATTGAGCGCCCCGGCGTCGAGCTTCGCCAATTCCACCAGCATATCTTTTTGGCGATTGATGACCTTCGTTTTGTCACCGGCGGCGATGCGGGCAGAGATGCGTTTCCCCGGCGGGACATTATATTCCGAGCGGGCGTTCCGAATGGCGCGAATAATGTTGATGAGCATGCTCATATCGGCTTCCGCGCGGTCATCGGTCATGCCCGCTTGGGGCCACTGCGCCAGCATGAGCGTGTCGCCGGTGTGCGGCAAATGCTGCCACGCCGCTTCGGTGACGAAGGGGATGTACGGATGCAGCAGGCGCAAGGCGCGCTCCAGCACATGCGTCAGCACTTGGCGGGTGGTCGCCGCCACGCGCCGGTCGCCCCCTTTGAGGCGGATTTTGGCAATTTCGATGTACCAATCGGCGAATTCGCTCCAGAAGAATTCGTACAGCTTTCGCCCCGCCTCCCCGAAATTATAATCGTCAATGAGGCGGGTGGCATCGGCGATTACCCGGTTCAAACGGCTCATAATCCAATTGTCCGCCAAACTGAGCGCCGCCAGATTCATGGTGTTCCCCGCCTCGATGCCGTCATCCTGCAAACTATGCACCACAAAACGGGTGGCGTTCCAAATTTTATTGCTGAAATTCCGATTCGCCGCCACTTTTTCCAGCGAAAGGTTCATATCGTTGCCGGGTGTCGAGCCGGTGAGCAGGGTGAAACGCAGCGCGTCCGTGCCGTATTTGTCCATCACTTCCAGCGGGTCAACCACGTTGCCATACGTTTTGCTCATCTTGCGCCCGTGTTCATCGCGCACCAATCCGTGCAAATAGACGGTGTGGAAGGGTGGTTTTTCGGTGAACTGCAACCCTTGCATAATCATCCGCGCCACCCAGAAAAAGAGGATGTCGTAGCCGGTTTCCATCACATCGGTGGGATAAAAACGGCGCAGGTCGGGGGTGTCATCGGGCCAGCCGAGGGTGCTGAAGGGCCACAATCCGGAGCTGAACCACGTATCGAGCACGTCGGGGTCTTGCGCCAGATTTGTGCCGGCGCATTTGGGGCAGGCGGCGGGGTCTTCGCGCGCCACGATGGTTTCGCCGCAGTTGCCGCAGTACCACACCGGGATGCGATGTCCCCACCACAATTGGCGGCTGATGCACCAGTCGCGGATATTCTCCAGCCAGTGGTTGTACACTTTGGCAAACCGTTCGGGGATGATGCGGATTTGCCCGCTGTTCACTGCTTCCAAGCCCGCGTCTGCCAGCCCGCGCATCTTCACAAACCATTGGGTGCTGACCAGCGGCTCGACAATTTCGCCACCCCGCTGTGAACGCGGCACTTGATGGCGGTAATTTTCCACGCGGATGGTCAACCCGGCGGCTTCCATATCCGCCCACAATTTTTTGCGGCACTCAAACCGGTCCAGCCCGGCGTATTGCCCCGCGTTTTCGTTCATCGTCGCATCTTTGTTCATCACATTGATGATTTGCAGCCCGTGCCGTTTGCCGATTTCAAAGTCGTTAGGATCGTGAGCGGGGGTGATTTTCAGCGCGCCCGTGCCGAATTCCATATCCACATAGGTGTCTTGAATGACGGGGATGGTGCGCTTGAGCATCGGGACGAGGCACGTTTTGCCGATGAGATGGCGGTAGCGTTCATCATCGGGGTGGACGCAGACGGCGGTGTCGCCCAGGATGGTTTCGGGGCGGGTGGTCGCCACGGGCAGGTAGTCGTCCGTGCCGGCGATGGGATATTTGAAGAAATAGAGTTTGCCGTCCTCTTCGGTGTATTCCACTTCCAAATCGCTGACGGCAGTTTGCAGTCCGGGACTCCAGTTGATGAGATATTCGCCGCGATAGATGAGACCTTTTTCGTACATGGTCACAAAGG
>CAZMXX010000030.1:0-18023 GCA_964570315.1 uncultured Anaerolineaceae bacterium
CAGACTTTTTGCACTAACCTAATAGAAACCCCATGATTTTGCGCAAAATTATGGTTTTATGTTTAGATTATAACCGATTTTGCCGCTCCGTAAAAATATGCGTCACACACTATTATCGGTATTTTACATTAAATGCTTTAAAATTAGAAGAGCCAAAAGTACCGAAAGGGAAAGCTTTACGTAAAAACTACGCAAATCAGGGCTATTTCGCCGGATGGCGGGAAGTTTGGGGGGATAAAAAAAGACCGCCTGAGCGTGTCGGGCGGTCTGTGGGGATATTTTAGCGCAAGCCGGGCAGCAGGTGGACGGTCACCACACCGGCTTCCGGGTTGATGTCGCGCACCACTTCATCGGTGACGGGGATGAGCAATTCTCCGGCGGACGTTTGTACCACATACACATCGTTCGCGCCGGTTTCCAAAATGTAGGCGATTTGCCCCAGGGTTTCGCCCGCATCGGTGACGACGGTCAACCCTTCCAGTTGGTAGTGGTAGAATGCGCCCGGCTCCAGCGGGGCGGCTTCGGTGCGGGGGATTTTCAGGTACTTCCCGCGCAGGGTTTCGGCGGCGTCTCTGGAATCGTACTGCGCGAATTTCACCAACACCCGCTCCCGATGCCAGCGTGTGCCGGTGACCGCCACCAATTGCGCGGAAGTTTCATCGCCCAGATAGACCGTTTCCATCGCGTCGAACCGCTCCGGAAATTCGGTCAGCACCTTCACCGAGACTTCCCCGTAGATGCCGTGCGGTTTGACGATGCGCCCAATAACCAGAAAATCAGGCTCAACAGCGCGATTGCCTGAGCCTGAAATTTCCGGTTGTTTGTTCTTTTCAGCGGTGTTGCCGGTGGTCACTCGCCAATCTCCAGCGTGATGTGGGCATTGTCGTTCATGGCGGCAACGCGCAAAACCGCCCGCATGGCGTTTGCCATCCGTCCGTGTTTGCCAATGACTCGCCCCATGTCTTCTTGGTCAACCATCAGCGTGACGACGGTGTGCCGTCCATGCTGCCGGCTGGTGACGTCCACCTCTTCCGGATGGTCAACCACCGATTTGGCGATATATTCAATCAGTGCTTTGCTTCGAGCCATACATTCACCTGCCTTTTTCACGGGGACAGGCTTTTTGCCGATGGGGATACCATCGGGAAATGAGCCAAATCCGAATTATGCGGCTTCTGCTTCTGTTTCCACTTCGGCGACGGGTTCACCCGATTTGAACTGGGCGTACCGGTCTAAGATGCCCTTGCTGGTCAGAATGCGTTTCAGCGAATCGGACATCTGCGCGCCATTTGACAGCCAGTGGAACAGGCGGTCTTCTTTCACCACCACCAGGGGCGGGTCTTGCCGAGGGTTGTAATGCCCCAAAATTTCAAGGAATTTCCCGTCACGCGGGGCGCGCGAGGGCGCTGCCACGATGCGGAAACTGGCGCGTTTTTTAGAACCGGTTCGGCGAAGTCTCAATTTAACCATAACTTTTTACTCCCTTTTTGCTGTGACCTTTCAGCGATTATTTTTATTGTAGTGCTGAATGTCGAGATAAACAATTTTTATATTCTGACGCTATCCGCCAAACATGTTGAGCAAGCCCCGTCGTTTATTGGGGTCTCGCAGTTGACGCATCATTTTCTGCATTTGCCGGAATTGCGATAGAAGTTGATTCACGTCCTGAACGTTGGTGCCGCTGCCGCGCGCGATACGCCGTTTGCGGCTGGCGTTCAGGATTTTCGGGTATCGCCGCTCTTTCATGGTCATCGAATAGATGATGGCTTCGGTGATTTTCATCTGCCGGTCTGCCACCTCCGGCGAAATTTGCTTCGCCAGTTGATTCATGCCGGGAACCATTTCCAGCATTTTGGTGAGCGGTCCCATTTTTTTCACTTGTTGCAGTTGTTTCAGAAAGTCGTCCAGATTGAAACTGCCGTCCATCATTTTTTCAACGGCTTCGGCGGCGGCTTCCTCATCAATGTTGTCTTCCGCCTGCTCAATCAGGGTGAGCATATCGCCCATCCCCAAAATCCGCGATGCCATCCGGTCGGGGTAGAAAACTTCCAGCTCGTTGAGCTTTTCTCCCGTCCCCAAAAATTTGATGGGCACACCGGTCACGGCGCGCACGGAAATTGCCGCCCCACCGCGCGCATCGCCATCAATTTTGGTGAGGATGAGTCCGGTGACGCCCACCTGCTTGTTGAAACCGTCGGCGACTTTGACCGCATCCTGCCCGGTCATCGAGTCAACCACCAGTAGAATTTCCTGCGGATTCGTCTTCGCCTGAATTTGCGAAAGTTCGTCCATCAGGTCGTCATCAATGTGCAACCGCCCCGATGTATCGAGAATGACGATGCTGTGCGCCCCTTCGCGGGCGGCTTTCAGCGCGTTGGCGCAAATGGTGGGCGGCGGCACGCTGGGGTCTTCGGCGTAAACGGGAATGTCGATTTGCTTGCCCAGCACCTTCAACTGCTCAATGGCGGCGGGGCGACGGGTATCTGCCGCCACCAGCAGGGGGCGCTGTCCGCTCTTTTTGCGCAGATGGAGCGCCAGTTTCGCCGCGACGGTGGTTTTCCCCGCACCCTGCAAACCCACCAGCATGATGACTCGGGGCGAGCCGCCACCCAGATTCAGCGGGGCGGCATCGCCGAGGGTGGCAACCAATTCCTCGTTGACAATTTTGATGACCTGCTGGGCGGGGGTTAAACTTTTCATCACCTCCGCGCCGATGGCGCGCGCTTTCACCCGTTTGATGAAATCTTTGGCGACTTTGAAGTTCACATCGGCTTCCAACAGCGCCAAACGAACTTCACGCAGGGCGGTATCAACATCCGCTTCGCTCAATCGCCCGTGCCGGGACAGGTTATCGAATATATTTTGGAGTTTATCTTGCAAATTTTCAAACATCGAAATTCCCCGTAAATACCAAAGATGGATTTTAGTCGAAAGGGGTCATTTTCGCAAATTTTATGGTTATCTCTGCGCCGGAAACGGGCTGTGGGGCGATGGTTGGGGTTGCCGCCGCGCCGCAATCGTTTTATACTGACGGGAAAACGTCAGGTATTCGGGGGGCATGATTCATCTTTCATTAATGCAGGGGCGGTAAACTTTCAGGGTAATGGCACAGAAGTAGGTGATACGTCATTGCGAGGGCGTAGCCCGAAGCAATCGCCGTGCCCCAATAGCGGGGATTGCACCCTTCGGGCATTTTCGACTTCGCTTCGGCTCGCAATGACAGTTGCCATCACTTACGATTGAGCCACTACCACTTTCAGTAACATCATCCGATTCAGCGTGCGGGCGAATTTGTGGTACAATTAGTGCAACGATTATCATAGAAAGGATTTTTTGGATGCTGATTATTTTCACGTTGATTATTGCCGGAACCGTCGGGTATCTCTGGTTTTTAGCGCAACAAAAATTGTCTGAACAGCCGGTCCCGGTGCGAATTGAAGATGATTCCCGCCCCACAGAGCGGTAATCGAAAAATTTTTGAAAACAGGGCATTGAAGAATTGAGGTGAAACCATGTTATTTTATGATCCCTTGTTTTTGCTATTCATTATTCCAACGATAGTTTTGGGCTTTATTGTGCAGTCTGCGGTAAAGTCCAAATTCAGTAAATACAGTAAAGTGCAAACGTATCGCGGATTGACCGGCGCTCAAGCCGCCCGCGAGATTCTGGACGCCAACGGGCTTTACGATGTGCGCATCGAAGAGGCAACCGGCGGACTTTTGAGCGACCATTACGACCCTCGCACCCGCGTTTTGCGGCTGTCATCGGAAGTGGCGCGTTATCCGTCGGTGGCGGCGGTGGGCGTTGCCGCGCATGAAGCCGGACACGCCCTGCAACACGCCAATAATTACCTCCCCCTGCAACTGCGCTCGTCGCTGGTACCGGCGGTGCAATTTGGCTCAAGGCTGGCGCCGTGGATTATTCTGGGCGGCATTTTGCTGCAATCGCTGATGGGCTTGACCCAACTGGGATTTGTGATTGCTTGGGTGGGCATCATCGCTTACGGGGCTGTGGCGCTGTTTTCACTGGTGACTTTGCCGGTGGAACTCAACGCCAGCGCCCGCGCGAAAAAACTGCTGTACCAATACAATATTGTTGACAAATCGGAATTAAACGGCGTGACCGCCGTACTCAACGCGGCGGCATGGACGTATGTTGTGGCAGCCCTCGGCGCGATATTACAACTGTTATACTGGATTATCCGCCTGTACGGACGTCGCCGGTAAAGGATTTTTTTGGATGCGAAAAACAATCATCATTGCTTCAATAACTTTTTTAGTGGTCATTTTTGGCTGTGTGGCAATCGCCACCATCATTTTCAACATTTCCGCACCGATGAAACAAACGGTGGTGACCCAAACATCACCGCCGCCCGTGATTGTCGGCGCGCGGAACGTCTCGACACCCGCACCCGCGCCGATTGAGCCGGTGGTGCAACCCACCACCGTGTCTGAAGCGGTCGTCTCGCAGGCGGATGCGGAAGAAACCCTGCTCATCAACCTTTACAAACGGGTCAACCCGTCGGTGGTGAATATTGATGTGGTGCTGGGCAGTTTCCAGCATCCCACGCTGCCCAACGGCGAACAGCCCGACGTGCCGACGCCCGAACCCGGCGGTGGCGGCGAGCAATTCAGCCCGTTTTTCAACCCGCAGGGGCAGGGCTCCGGTTTTGTTTACAGCGATGAGGGCTACATCATCACCAACAACCATGTGGTGGAAGGTGCGACGCAGGTTTCCGTAACCTTTTTTGACGGCACGGAATTGCCCGCAGAAGTGGTCGGCACGGATTCAAACAGCGATTTGGCGGTGCTAAAAGTGGACGCGCCCGCCGAACTGCTCGTCCCCGTCTCGTGGGGCGATTCCGACACCCTTGAAGTGGGACAGCGTGCGGTCGCCATCGGCAACCCGTTTGGGCTGGCGGGCACACTCACCACCGGCGTCATCAGCGCGAAAGGGCGCAGTTTGCCCGCGCTGGACGGTTTTTTCCGCATTCCGGAAATCATCCAAACCGATGCCGCCGTGAACCCGGGCAACTCCGGCGGACCGCTGCTCGATTCGTATGGCAACGTCATCGGCGTGGTGAGCGCCATTGTGCCGCGTCAAATGGGGGATGGTGAACGCTCGTTCCTGGGGGTTGGCTTCGCCATTCCGGGCAATCTGGTGAAAAAGGTCGTGCCGGGATTGATTAAAAACGGAGCATACGCCCATCCGTGGGTGGGCATCGTCGGCAGCACCATCACCCCGGAAATCGCCACCGAAATGGGGCTGAATGCCAACCAACACGGCGCGATTGTGGCAGTGGTCTATCCCAACAGCCCGGCGGACAAAGCGGGCTTGCAGGGCGGCGACAAACAATTCATCACCCGTGAAGGCGCGCGCACCGAAATCGGCGGGGATGTGATTATCGCGGCGGACGATGAGCCAATCGCCACCTTCGACGACCTGATTTCATTCCTCAGCCGACGGGCGGAAGTGGGGCAGACCATCACCCTGACCGTCATCCGCGACGGGGAAACACGGACGATTGACCTGACGCTCGAAGCGCGACCCTCGCAGGAAGAGCTTTTCCGGCAGTAGGATTGAGATAGGGATAGAGAAAGAGATAGTGATAGGGCAGACGAATCGGTCTGCCCTTGTTTTTGTAACACCTTATAAAAAACTGAAGGAAACATAATTGAAACGTCTTGACGAAGAATTATGCAAGCAAAAGTTTGATGAGTTTCTACACCAACGCAATGGCTCAGATATGATTGTTTGGGAAGACGTCGCCCAGCAAGACGAGCCTCCAGATTATATCCTTCATCTGAATAATGAAAAGTATGCAGTTGAGGTTACTCGCCTAATCGAAACCATAGAACTTCAACCTCAATCGCAATCGTCGCTAGGCGTTTCAGCTTCACTCAGCCGATTCGTAAAAAACATTGAACAGACAGCTCTACGTGATGATATCTTACACGGAGGTTATGTCGTAAAGTTGTGGCCTCTGGACAACTTTTCTGCCATACAAGGCACAATGTTTGAAAAAGCACTTGAGTATATTCGCAAAACGAAATCCTTAGAAACTGCACCCGCTATAATCCTCTTGAGACAAAACTGGAAAAAATGCTCTATACAAAAACTTGGGAACAAGAAAAATTACGTTGGAGAAGCCATTATTTATGAGGCAAAGTGGGAAGGTGAAGCAAATCAAGAACTTTGCCTGATCATGGGTGCGGCAATCACTGAAAAACGTTACAAATTACGAAATATAGTTATCCCCAAAATCTTATTGCTTCTTGACAGTTATGGTTATACCCATATTACAGGAAATATATGGCAAGATTGTCTCTCGAAAAACAAGGATGTACAGTGGTTTCATACCATTTTTGTCGTCACAACCAATAAAAACATTGTCATTCATACGCAATGTAGAGACTGGTTCTAGCAAGTATAGCTCGCTAACATCATCAAACAAGCTGCATTTAAAAATATGCCTTTTGCCTCAAACAAATTCGCCCCGAAATAAATTTCAGGGCTAAAAGCCAAAGCCGACCGAAGTCGGCTTGAGGTGTGCGCTTTGAGCTTCGGTTCGAGGCTGAACCGGCTGTTCAACGGCAAAATCCACGTTGTGGCAGCCGTGTTTTGTGCAAAAAAAATCTCTTTACATCCGCCAAAAGATATGATAGCATTAGGGCAACCCAAATTACGGTAGATTTCAAGAAAGGGTTTTGCCACAATGAAAAAGTTCCCCGTACTTTTGATTGCTATCCTGTTCATCACCCTTGCCGGTTGCCAAACAACACCGGCTCCCCAAGCCAACCGGACGGTGAACCCGCCCGCAACTCAAGCGCCATCCCCCAATGCCAAACCAAACCCCTGCGGCGATGGCATCTGCGGACCCGCCGAGCAAGCAGACCCCAACCTCTGCCCGGCAGATTGCGCCGCTACCGCTCCCCCGCCGACCAAAGGCGCACAACCTGCGTCACCCACGCCGCAAAATACGCAGCCCAAGCCTCCCACGCCAACACAGAAACCGGCGCCGACTGACACGCCCACCCCCATCCCGACGGTGGCGAGCACCGACACGCCCGCGCCAACCCCCACCACCGAAACACTCCCCGCCGAGCTGACCTTCATCCCCGACTCGGGTATCCGCATCAAAAACGCGGCACAACCGGCACCAACTATCGCCGATGACGGGTCAATTTACATTTTTTACAGCAATAAAGCGGTGCTGCCCAACGACCCCAGTTCCAACGCCGCCGCCTATTCAGCGGATGGATTGACGTTCACCGAAACAAATTTAGACCCTCATCAAGTGCCGGTCATCAACCCTTTCGCCACCCGGCTCCCCGATGGCACGTGGCGGCTTTATGACCTCGATGGGCAAACGGGCATTATCACCAGCCGCAGTTCAACCGATGGTATTCATTTCACGCCGGATGACGGCATCCGTTACACCACCCCGGCGGAACAAATGCCGGTCGGGGTGCGAGATTTCTTCGTCAACACGGCGGGAGATGTGATTTACATGTATATCGGTGCAATGGCGAAAGAAAATCACTACATTCGCCAAGCCGTTTCCACCGACGGCGGCGATACGTTCACTTTTTATGCCGATGACCCTCTGGGAGATAAAGATACGTCGGGGTTTGACAGAAATGTTGACCCGAAATTTGTCACGCTGCCGGATGGCAGTGCGCGGCTCATCACAATGGTGCAGAAAAATCCGCCCATCCCCAAACAGCGGGCGTGCTGCGATATTTACAGTTTCACATCGGCGGATGGATACACGTTCACCCAAGACCCCGGCATTCGGCTGCGCGCCAGTGATTTCACTGAATTTACGGTGTGGTCGCTGAATGACCCGTGGATGATTCAGTTGCCGGACGGACGGTTCCGAATCTATGTGGCGGCGCTAATTGACGATGGCACCACCGAACCGTACTATGGCATCGTCAGCGCAACAACGCCGTAGGCTTGCAGACCGTGCGCTGCGGCGCAAAAAACGCGCCTCGCTATGACAGCCTGCATCGCTTTTGCCTTGAACTGAATCCGGAATGACACAAAGAAAGCCAAGTTTTTCTGGGTCTTTGGGGATTCAGGGGGTCTGTCATTGCGAGCGCAGCGAAGCAATCTTTGCGCCCCCATAGCGGGGATTGCTGCGGCGCAAAAAACGCGCCTCGCCATGACAGCCTGCATCGCTTTTGCCTTGAACTAAAGTTCAAGGCTCAGAACTAAAGCCGACTTAAGTCGGCTTGGGCTATTAGCCCGGAAATTCATTTCCGGGTAAATGCCGCGCCGGAATGAACCGCAACAGCACAAATTTTTGCTTTGCATTCCACCCCTCACGCCCCGCGCAAATACGACACAATCAACTCGGCGGTAGCGATGAGCGCGTCTTGATGGGTGCGCTCATAAGCGTGCGAGCTGTCCACCCCCGGACCGATGAGCGCGACGCGGGCATCCAATCCGCTCCGCAGCGCCGCCGAACCATCCGACCCGTAATTGACGAAAATATCCACTCGATACGGAATCTTCTCCGCTTCGGCGAGCTGCTCCAATTTGCGGCGTAACTGCAAATCGTAGGGTCCGGTGTTGTCTTTGGCGCAGATGCTCACGCTGAATTCATCGCCGGTTTGCCCGTCTCCCACCACGCCCATATCCACCACCAGCAGTTCCCCCACATCCGCCGGAATGCCCGACGATGCGCCGTGCCCCACCTCTTCATAAGTGCTGATGTAAAAATGGGTGGTGTATTTCGGGGTGATGCGGTTGCGCACCAGCGCCTCGGCGGCGGCGAGCATCACGGCAACACCGGCTTTATCATCCAAATGGCGCGATTTGATGAATCCCGTCTCGGTGAGTTCCGCCCGCGGATTCCAACTGATGAAATCACCGACCCGGATGCCGAGCGCTTCCGTTTCGGCTTTGGAAGATGTGCGTGCGTCAAGGCGCACCGCTAATTTTTGCAGTTTGATGGCGCTATTGTGGATGTCATTCACATTGTGAATATGCACCGATTGCTTGTCGAGCAACACCGTTCCGCTGATTGTTGTGCCGTTGGCGGCGTGTACGGTGCAATATTCGCCCACGATGCTGCCGGGATAATAGCCGCCCAGTTTGCTGATTTTGAGCCGTCCGTTGGCGTTTATCTCCTTCACCATCCCGCCGAGCGTGTCCACATGCCCGCTCAAAGCGCGCGGGGGGGCATCGGTTGCGCCGGGGAGGGTCGCCAGCAGTGCGCCTTTGCTCGTCCGGCGGGTTTGAATACCGAGTGCGGCGAATTCACTTTCCACCAGTGAAACGGCACGGTCGGTATCGCCGGTGGGGCTGGGGATATTCAACAGTTTCAACAGAAAATCAGTCAGATAATCGAGGGCGATGGTACGCATGCGCCGCCTCCTTTAGGTGTGATAATTACCCACCGGCGCGCCGGGAACGTCGTGACATTTACGGCAGCGGGCTTGATACGCTTCATCTGCGCCGACCATGATGACTTCGGCGTCGTATGGGGCAGGTTCGCCATTAACGAGCCGCTGGGTGCGGCTGGCGGGCGCGCCGCAAACCATGCAGATGGCTTGCAATTTCGTCACCGATTCCGCCTGCGCCATCAGCACGGGCATGGGTCCGAAGGGTTCGCCGCGAAAATCCATATCCAATCCGGCGACCACCACCCGTTTGCCCGCTTCCGCCAATTCATCGCACAAATCCACCACATCCCAGCCCAGAAATTGCACTTCGTCAATGCCGATGACATCGGTGTCGGGGTCTAATTTTTCGCGGATGTCGTCGGTGGTGTTGATGGGTTGGGCGGTGATTCTCAGTCCGGTGTGCGAACTGACGTTGACATCATCGTATCGATCGTCAATTGCCGGTTTGAAGACCTGCACTTTTTGGCGGGCATATTCCGCGCGGCGCAACCGGCGAATCAATTCTTCGGTTTTTCCGCTGAACATACTGCCGCAAATTACTTCAATCCAGCCGCCATCGTATTGGTGGTACATAGTGTTGTATCTCCTGAAAAAATGAATTGTCGGTGGGGGATTTTGTCTCCCGCTCAAGAAAATGCCTTAAACAGAAATAAAAAAGGGCAAACGGATGTCTGCCCTTGATTATACATCAAAATCCATTTTTTACCCTATTGTTGCGTGAGTAAAAATGTTTCTTTTGCTTCCTGCACGCGCACTTTCAACTGTTCCAGCGATTTCGGACCGAAGCCTTCTAATTCGAGGAATGCTTTGTCGTCATTCTCCAGTTGATTGACCACATCGCCAACGGTCACGTAATCCGCATCGGAGAGGATGCTGAAGATGCGGTCGGCGAGGTCTAAGGCAATCAGTTGTTGTTTCAAAAATGCCTGTTCGGCTTTTTCCTGCGCGCTCGCCTGACGTTTGGCTTTTTCCTGTTCGTGTGCGCCATAGCGTTTCAGACGGTTCATGAAGCGTTCCACCTGCCCGGCAGTATCAACGATGCGTTGTTCGCCGGTATAGAACGGATGGCACTTCGAGCAAATGTCCGTGCGGATTTCCGGCAGGGTGGAGCCGGTTGTCCACGTATTTCCGCAAGAGCAGGTCACGCGCGCTTCGGGATAATATTTCGGGTGGATCTTTTCTTTCATCGGTTCAAACCTTCCTGTTCGTTACTTCTTTTCAGAAGACGCGATTAATTTTCTGCCGGATAAACGCTGATGCGTTTTTTGTTGCGGTTGACGTGTTCAAATTTTACGTGCCCATCAATCAATGAGAAGATGGTGTGGTCTCGACCCATACCCACGTTGTTGCCGGGATGAAACTGCGTTCCACGCTGGCGAACAATGATGTTGCCGGGACGTACCAATTCGCCGCCAAATTTTTTCACGCCGAGTCGTTGACCCGGACTATCGTGTACGTTGCTGCTAGAGCCGCCACCTTTTTTATGTGCCATTGGAGAACCTCCCTAAGCTTCGATTTTTTCCACGAGCAAGCGGGTATAGTTTTGTCGATGACCTTGCTTGCGTTTGTAGTTCTTTTTGTGTTTGTAAACGATGATTTTTTTGCCGCGTCCGTGTTCCTTGACGGTTGCGGTCACTTTTGCGCCATCTACCAATGGCGTGCCGATTTTGGTGCCGTCTTCGCCGCCGACCAGCAAAACCTGATCCAGTTCCACGGAACTGCCAACTTCAACCGGCAATACTTCCACGTCCAGCAAATCGCCTTCGGATACTTTATATTGCTTGCCGCCGCTCACAACAATTGCGTACATAATCTACCTCTTTATTTGGGGTACACGTTTCAAAATTAAAACCACAAAATTCGTGGCTTTTAAGTGCTACTAATGTTGATTTTGTTCATTGCTCGCCCGTGCCAGACTGCCGGAGAGGGGGTGCGACAGCACACTTTTGAGCTTTAACCACAAAGAGGAATTATATGGGCAGAGGCGGTTACTGTCAAATGTCGAAAACCAGTTTGGTGCGTTCTGCCTGATACCATTCATTATTAATACCTAGCGCGGTCAGCACTGCTTCGGGGCGGACATTTCCGTGCTGCCCCGCCGAAAGGGTCATCGCCAGCACGGCATCATCGCCCCGTTTTTCCAGCAACGACAGGCTGATAATCATCGGGCGCAGGTCGAAGGTTTCTCTTCTTTTGCGCCGGACACGGGTTTGAACGATTTCCGTTTGCGCCAGCAACCGCTCGATGCGCGCCCGCAGCTCGTCGGCGGGCAAGTCCGTCTCAAGGGTGACCCGGTATTTCGCCTGCCGCAGCGATGCCTGCAACCCCGGCGCGCCGGGTGCGAGCGGTTCCACCGCCAGCAGGCGGTATCCGTGGGGCAGTGTCGCCGAAACCCGCGCCAGAATGGCGTCCGGTTCCATCGGCTCGGTCAGGGTGATGTCCATCAGTTCCGCGCTGCCCATTGTGCCCACGGGCAAACTGCCCGCCACCTGAATTTTCGCGCGCGGATTGAACCCCTGCGAATATGCCAGCGGGATACCCGCCCGCCGAAATGCGCGCGTCCAAGTGGTCACAACGTCCATATGCCCCACATATTTTACGGGATATTCTTTGGTGAAGGTTAGTCGGTATTTCATGGTTTTGGGTTCAGGGTTGCAGGGTTTCAGGGTTGCAAGGTTACAGGGTTGCAAGTTTCAAGTTTCAGGTTTCAGGTCACGTTTCACCTGCTCACCCACTCACTTTCTCACCCGCTCACCCGCTCACCCGCTCACCCGCTCACTTTCTCAAATCTCCGGCACACGGGCGCGAGCCATGCTCTCTTTCACCACCGGCGTCAAGCCAATTACGTCCCCCGCTTCGACCTTTTTCTGCCAGCGCGGGTTGCGCACGGGCGGACATTTCCACGCGGTAGGCGGGGTAGCGGCGCGCAATCCTTTAAATGCCGACAGAATACCGCAGTTGTAGCAGTGTTCGCGACAATCAATTTTTGTTTCGCCCTGCTGTGCCGACATCCAATCCATCAACAACCACCGTTTTTCTACCCCCGCGCCGATGTGGTCCCACGGGAAAACTTCGTCGGCGAGACGGGGGCGTTGGGCATACCACGCCTGCGAAAGTCCCACATCGTCAAACGCTTGCCGCCACGCAGCGCCGCGAAATTGGTCTGTCCATGCGTCAAATCCCGCGCCGAGTTCCCACGCCCGCTCGATCACTGCGCCGAGCCGCCGGTCGCCGCGCGAAAGGGTCGCTTCTAGCAGGCTTTCTTCCGGATTGTTGTAATTGTATAAAATATTGCGCTGTCCCCGAATTTCATCCAACAATAACTGTTGTTTCCGCTCGATATCAGCGACATCCCACAGTGACGCCCATTGGAACGGGGTGTGCGGTTTCGGCACAAAGGTTGAAACGCCGATGCGCACCTTCGCTTTGTTGTTGTGATAACGCCGCCCGATGGCGAGCACTTGTTTTGCCAATGTGCCGATGGCGATAACGTCTTCATCGGTTTCGGTGGGCTGCCCAATCATAAAATAGAGTTTCACCATCTGCCAGCCGCGTTGATACACCGCGTCCACCGCTTCCAGTAGCGCTTCGGTGCTGATGGGCTTGTTGATGACGTTCCGCAGGCGGTCGGTGGCGGCTTCCGGGGCGAAGGTGAACCCCGATTTGCGCCGCCCGACGAGCATTTCCGCGAGTTCCGCGCTGAACGATTCCAGCCGCAGACTGGGCAGGGAAATATTGAGCGCCGCGCCCTGATATTTCTCGGAGATGGCTTGCACCAGCGGTCCAATTTGGCTGTAATCGCTGCTGCTGAGCGAAAGCAAACCCAATTCTTCGTGCCCCGTTTCGCGGACGATGGCGTCCACCGTTTCCAGCAATTCCGCCAGCGAGCGTTCCCGTACGGGGCGGAAGACCATACCCGCATGGCAGAAACGGCATCCGCGCGTGCAACCGCGTTGAATTTCCACCGAAGCGCGGCTGAACACCACATCGGTGTGCGGCAGGATGAATTTGGTGACCGGCTGCGGCATCAGCGGGCTGATGCGCTTGGTGATATGCGCGGGCACGCCGTCCACGGTGGGCGAAAATTCCATCAGCGTGCCGTCATCGGGATGATAGACCGGACGATAAAAACGGGGAACGTACACGCCCGGAATTTGCGCCATGCGTCGCAATTGGGTGTCGCGGTCGGCGTGGCGAACCGACTCAAAGGCGGCGATGATTTCCAGCAGCACATCTTCGCCTTCGCCGATGACGAACATATCAATGAAATCCGACATCGGTTCAGGGTTGAAAACGGCGTTGCCGCCCGCCAAAACCAGCGGGAACGAAGCGTCCCGTTCGATGCTGTGCAGGGGCATTTGCGCCAAATCAAGCAGGTTCAGCACGTTGCTGAAGAGTTGCTCATAGGGCAGGCTGATGCCGATGAGGTCGAAATCGCGCACGGCGTGGCGCGTTTCCAGCGAATAGAGGGGCATCCGGTGCGCGCGCATCGCCCGCGCCATATCAACCCACGGGACGAAGACACGCTCGGCGAGCAGGTGCGGTTGTTGGTTCACCAGATTGTAGAGAATCGCCAGCCCCAGATTGCTCATGCCCAAATCGTACACTTCCGGGAAGGCGAGCGCGATTTTGGTGGGAATGGTATCCCAATTTTTGACGATGCTGTTGAACTCCCCGCCGATGTATCGCGCCGGTTTCTGCACCGTGGCGAGGATGCGGTCGAGTTCGCGGTCGTTGATAATCATAGGTTCTCCGTCTGCGGAAAAACTTTCGCGCCGAAGCGCAAAAAGGAAGGACGAATGACGACTGGGCTGGGGTCGTTTTCGTCCTTTTGTGCGCAATAGTTTACCGTGAGTGCGCAAATTTGTAAAATTTTGGCAATAGAAATTCGTCAATCCAGCCCGTACACGGTGATGCGCTTATGCCCTTCCGTGCCCGTCAGTTGGATTTGCACCCCTTTCAGCGAATCAATGAATTCTTTGCGCTGGCGCATGATGACGGCTTCAGTTCCGGCATACAAATTTCCGGCGACGATGATGCGCGGTTTGATTTTCTTCTGGTTGGCGATTTGCTCTTTCACCGCCTCCAGTTCCTGCTTCAGCGCATCCAGATTGTGGGTCAATTCATCAACCCGTTCCGCCGCCTGCGAAATCGCCAGCGCGATTTTTTTATCGGTTTCCATCTCCGCTTCAATTAATGTGAGGTGGTGATTGATTTTCTGCAAGGCGGCATCGCCCTGTTCCAACTGCTGCCGCCACTGCGCGGGCAGATTTTTCCACGGATTGGTGCGCCGGTGGGTGAGCTGCTGCTGAATATTCTTCAGTTTCGCTTCCAACGTCTGATGCGCCAGCTTCAATTGCGAAAGCCGCTCGATGTCCTCCGCGGAGAGGTCTTCCACCTTTTGGGAATCAGATGCAGACAGGGTTGCCATGATGCTGGCTTTGACCCGGTTCATAGTGTTGGTGGTCTGCGAAAATTCCTCTTCCAGCACCGCAATCTCTTTGGTGGGGTTCACAAAACCGGAACGCTCGGCATGCTCCAGAATGGCATTTCGATTTTGAATGAGCTGGGTTTGCTGCTGTTTCAACGCGGCGTGCTGTTGCTCGCGCTCATGTGCCGCGCGCGAGCGTTCAAGCTGGCGTTGTTTCAGCGTGGCGATGCGCGTGGTCAACTGTTCGATTTCCACCGTCCAGTCTTTCAAATCCTGTTCCATATTGCGCCGCCGCTCAATCAATCCCGGTTGCTCGCCAACGCGGAGGATGGTTTTGGTGCCGCTTTCCGAACCGACATTGACCGCGCGAATTTCGTATCCGGCAATGGCTTTCCCGCCGATGATGTCGCCGGCGTTGCGCCGCCCCTGTTCGCCCAGTTCAATCACCGTATCCGATTTCAGGATGCAGTTGATGGCTTCATCGCTGATATTGATGCGCCCGCCGGCGGAAATATCGGCGTTGTTGGCGAATTTCACACTCACATCGCCCCCTGCTTTCAGCGTGGCGCGCTGCTGCCCGCCAACAATGCCCCGCCGCACGGTGATGTTCCCCCCGGCTTTCAAATACGCACCTTCCACATTGCCCAGCACGTCAATATTTCCGGAAGCGACGACTCTGAACCCCTCCCGCACGGTTTTATTCACCGTCACCGAACCGTCCACATCCAAATTACCGGTGGACAAATCCACATCTCCGTAAATTTGAAATTCCTGTTCCACCACCAATTGGTTGAAAGATGACCGGTCGAGCCGCACAAATCCTTCAATGGCGGCAACGAGCATATTCGGGTTATCTTCTGAGATTTTGGTGCCCTTGCCTTTGGGCAAGCGAACTTTTTTCACGTGCGGCGGATGAATATCGCGCCCGTAAACGTTTTTGCCCGGTTTGCCCGGCACGGCAGGGTGCATCTCAATGAGCGGGTCGCCCGGTTGGACGTTTTGCACCAAATTGAGGTTGTAATGGTCAACCCGGTAGCCCTCATCTTTGGGGTGTCCCGCCGCGCCCAAATCAACTTTGTATTCCAACCAACCGTCTTTGCCTTTTTCCGGCGGCGTGCCCTGAGCGATGAGTTGTTCATACGGGTATTCATGTTCCGCGACGATTTCATCAATTCGGTCTAAAAACACGCCGTGTTCCACTTTAGCGTTTGCCAACGCATCGTAAATGGCATCGGTGGTGACTTGGTACGGCAGTGGCGGCGTCTGCTCAATGGTGATGTACGCCTTCAGTTTGTCTTCGCTGACCGTGATGGTGATTTTCGGCTCGGGCGGCGGAGTGTCCGAAGTGCGGTCGTCTGCGGGGACGATTCCGCCTGAAAGGTCATCGGGGAGTTCGATATTCAAATCGTCGTTGGGTGACATAAAATCTCCTGTTCCTTCAGGTGGCTACAATCTTCAAAAAGATTTTTCGAGTGCGCGGTCCGTCAAATTCCGCAAAGTAAATTCCCTGCCAGCGCCCCAAAAGCGGCGCGCCGTTTTCAACAAAAACAAAGTGGTCGCTGCCCAGCAAACCGGTTTTGACGTGTGCCGGACTGTTCCCTTCCGCGTGCCGAAAATCGGGACGTGGTGGCGCAATGGTGTCCAAATTGAGCGCCATATCATGCTGCACATCCGGGTCCCAATTTTCATTGAAGGTGATACCGGCAGTGGTGTGCGGACAAAACAGATAACATATCCCGTCGGCAATGCCACTTTCAGCAATAAAACGGGTCACTTGAGTGGTAATGTCTATGAATTGCTGGCGAGCGGTTGTTTTGACCGTCAGGGTGTCCATATCCACTCCTTATGGTAGATGAATTATCGGCAAATATTTGAGAAACTTAATCGTTTTGCTACGTTTTGTGATAAATATAGCGTAAATTTTTGGGTCAGACGATGAGAGCGGTGAGCGTTTGCGCCTGTGCTATCCAATCGGCAACTTGTGCGGGGGATGGCAACCGCTGCACCAGCGCCATCCGGCGATTGGTTGATTCCAGCCGGGCAATGAGTTCGGCGGGGGTTTGCAATTGCAATGCGCGCAGGGTGAGGATGCCCGCGTGCCACAACAGCGCGCCGTAATCCCCGCCGATGCCGTTGATGCGCATTAAATCGCCGATTTGCGCCCAACGCAACACGGTTGACGGCGACCTGCCCACCGCGCTCGCCAGCGATGCCCGCCCGTCGGCGGTGGCAGCGGCGGCGAGGAGGTCTTCGATGGTGTGGATGTCCGCCCGCTGAAACCGCGCCGCCATCCCACGCCCAATCCCCTTGATGAGCGTCAGGCTCGCGCCGCCGCCGGTTTCCACCGCCTCGCCGGGGATGTTCGACGCGGGCGATTCGGCAACCGGCACGATGCGGTATTCCCGCCCATCATCGTCGCTGGCGTGATACACCCGAATGACCACGTGCGAGTGGGTGGTATCCACATAGCGGTCGCGGAAATCGGTCAGTGGCATGTCGGGCGCAATCTTCACTTGAATTTTCGGCGGGGCGGCGGGACGATGAACATCCCCTTCCAGCCACACATACAATCGTTTTTCGGCGCTCATTGGGTGCAATTCCGGTAACAGGGTTCACCGGATATTATCGAATATCCGGCGAGAAATGTCAATGTTGCCGATTGTGAATGTCTCTATTTGATGGTAAGATAGCGCCGAGATGAAGAAACGTTTTTGGCTGTTGCTGATAATTATAGCGGCGTTTGGATTGCGGGTGTTCCGATTGGGCGCGCAATCGCTGTGGTATGATGAGGGCGTGACATGGTATCTGACGCGCTTCAGCTTGCCGGAATTGGTGCGCTGGACGGCGGCGGACATTCAACCGCCGTTGTACTATCTGCTGGAATGGGGCGCAGTGCGCCTTTTCGGGCAGACGGAATTCGCCCTGCGATACCTGTCGGTGGCGTTTGGCGTGCTTTCCGTGCCGCTGATGTGGCAGATGGCGCACGCCCTGCTCCCCCGCCGAAGCGCGGCGTGGGCGGCGACGGGGTTCATCGCCATTGCGCCGCTGATGGTCTATTACAGCCAAGAAGCGCGAATGTATGCTCTGCTGGTCTTTCAATCGCTGCTGGGGAGTTGGCTGCTGTGGCAGATGGTTACCCCCTCCCGCCGCCTGCGGCTACCCCCTCCCCCTTTTAGGGG
>CAZMXX010000031.1:0-17945 GCA_964570315.1 uncultured Anaerolineaceae bacterium
GGATTATTTCAATGTGATTGCCATGCTGAAAGGCGCGGGCATTCCCCTTTTCGCCGCCGACCGTTCCGCCGCCGACCCCATCATCATCGCCGGTGGACCGGCAGTGTACACCAATCCTGAACCGATGGCTGAGATTTTCGACGGTTTCGCCATCGGTGAAGGGGAGGCGATTGTGCCGCCGCTGATTGACGTGCTGTGGGAAGCCATCAACCAGCCCCGCGCCGATGCGCTGGCATCGCTGGCGCAGGTTTCGGGCATGTATGTGCCCGCTGTCAGCGCCCGGCAGGTAACGCGGGTATGGCTGAAAGACCTGAACAACTTCCCCACCGTGACGCAGATTTACACCCCGCACACCGAATTCGGCGACCGCACGCTGATTGAAATTGCGCGCGGCTGCGGGCGCGGCTGCCGGTTCTGTCTGGCAGGGTACATCTACCGCCCGATGCGGGAAATGCATTTGGACACCGTTTTGGCGGCAGCGAAACACGGGCTATCCCACCGAGACCGCATCGGACTGGTGAGCGCCGCCGTGAGCGACCATTCGTGGATTGACCACATCGCCACGGAATTGCGGCAGATGGGCGCGCGGCTCACGGCATCTTCCATGCGGGTAGACCCCATCTCCGAGCCGCTCATCAAAGGGCTGGCAGAAAGTGGCAACCAAACCCTCACCATCGCCCCGGAAGCGGGGTCGGCGCGGATGCGGAAGGTCATCAACAAACCCCAGTCGGATGCGCAGATACTGCATGCGGTCGGGCTGGCGGCGAAATATAATTTTCCGCAATTGAAAATGTATTTTATGGTGGGGCAGCCCACCGAAACCGAAGCGGACGTGGAAGCCATCGCCGAATTGGCGCTGGCGGCGAAGGCGGAATTTCCGCGCAATATGGCGATTAATGCCACCCCGTATGTCCCCAAAGCGCAGACGGCGTTCCAATGGGCGGCGATGATGCCCGTGGAAGCCATCGAAACGCGGGTGCGCTATCTGGAACAGCGATTGCATCCGCACGGCATTATGGTGCGCAGCGACAGCCCGGCGTGGGCGGCGGTGGAAGGGGTGCTGGCGCGCGGTGATCGGCGGTTGGGGCGCGTGCTGGCGCAGATGAAGCGGGTCTCGCTGAAGGAATGGCGGCGGGCGCTGGCGGCAGAATCGTTGAGCGAAGCGGACTATCTGCGCGAGCGAGATGTGTCGGAGGCGTTGCCGTGGGATACCGTCAACGCAGGGGTGAGCAAATCGTATTTCAGTTGGGATTTGAAACGCGCGCACGCCAACGCGCTGACGAAGGCTTGCCCGCCCGCCAACTGCCTGAAATGTCAGGCGTGCGATAAAGAATGGGCATTCCGCCCCAATTACCGGGATGAACTGGGTCCCAATTTGGGGGCGTATGGCGATAACTTCATCCCGTTGGGCATGGAATAAAAAAACCGCCCCGGATGAGGCGGTGTCTGTCGTTCGTCAATTGGTTATACCAGGCGGGTCAGGTCTTCAGCGGCGCGTTTCATGTCGAGGAAAATCAACCCCAGTTTCGCATCGGCGCGCGCCATCACCGTCAAAACGGCTTCTTCCCCCACCGACATCAAAATCACATAGCCACTGGTTCCGCGAATGTACACTTGGTCGAGATACCCTCGGCTCAACTCCTGCGCGATGCGTTCTCCCAGTGACAACATCGCCGCCGACATCGCCGACACGCGGTCTTCCTCAATATCCTGCGGCAGAGATGATGCCATAATCAACCCGTCAACACTCACCACCGCCGATGCTTCAATGTCGGCTGTTCCGGCTTGCAAATCCCGTAAACGAGCTACCATTTGTTCTGTGCGAGATGCCATTTTGACGTATACTCCTTCCGCCCGGTCTGTAAAATAGTGTGTGGAGCAATCTCCCCAAGTCATCATAACACAACACCCCCGGCATGTCAATGAGACTGTTTGGGGATTTTAACGGCTATAATGGCGCCAAATCCACCGGCGCCAAATCGGGATTTTCGCACACAAATCGCCCCACTTTTGCCATCGGAACCCACTCGCCCGCCAGCCGCACGCGCACCACATCGGCGGTGAAATCGGTGTTTGTGCCTGGATAATCGTCGTTGCTCATCAGGCTGGAACCCACGCCGTAAATGTCCGCCGGAACGCTCAAACTTTCAAACTGTTTTATTTTTTCCGGATTGAATCCCCCGCTCACCACAATTTTGACGTTTTGACAATATTCCTGCGCCCGCGCCTGCCATTCGACGGGAAGTTGCCAGCTCGCCCACGCATGGTCTAGCGCCTGCCGCACCGTCCACACCAAACGGGGATTGACACCGTTATCCAACTTTTTGTCGCCCAGCGGGGGCAAACTGATGTCCCGAAGACTGCCCGACGTGTCGAGCCGCACGCCGAAGAGGACGTACTTTTGCGCGGCGGCGGTATCCCCGGCGACGATGGCGGCGCGGTAGCGGGCGAACATCGCTTTGAGCACCGCCAGCGATGTGCCGACGGAATCGTTATTGAAATCCACCAGCGCCACCCGTGGCACGGCGGCATCCTGCGTCGCGGCGAATGCCAGCATTGCCTCAACAGTATCGCCCAAAAAACTGGCGATGGCGGCGTGCGCCACCGTACCGCCCCCCAACCCGCCCCACCAATCGCCCTGCGCATCAGTGGAGACAAACGACGCGACATGCCCGCCGTAATCATGATTGAAGCGTTTCACGGCAATATCATACGCATACCCGTCGGCGGCTTGGACTTCATGCGCATCAAAGCGGGCGGGGAAAAAGAGCACCGGCTTTCCGCGCGCCGCCACCAGCGTATTGTAAACATTGGTCGCAATGCGGCTTCCCCGCGTGAGCGCGCCCAGTATCGGCGTTTCCAGCAGGGCGATGTCGCGGTAGCGCCCGCGAATTTTCATCACCGGCTGCAAGCGGGTGATGTCGCCATCATACCGGGTGATGGTTCCGTCATGCACGGCTTCCACATCCAAATTTTGCCATGTTTCCACGAATGCGCCGTCATCGTCAAAATAGCCGGTGCAGTGGCGCAACATGCTCAAGGCTTTGTCCACCCCGGCGACGACAGTTTTGGGCTGACGGCGGTTGAAAATTTGCATCTCCACCCACACATCGCCGGTGCGGAGATTCTCCGCCGAAAGATTGGTGCCGGCAAGTCGGCTCGCATCCCCCTGAAAACGGTAATTCATCGCCGCCAGTTTGCGCAGAGTGCCGGCAATGTTGATGAAATATTTGTCGGAATACCATCCCCGCCGCATCCGATCAACATCCAGTTTGAAAACTTCATTGGTCAATCGCTGTTGGTTAAAAATCGACATCGTTTCGTGTCCTTTGGGTTATTTGACCGCCGCCACCACTTCCACGCCGTTGAGCATCATATTGTACAGAAAAATTAGGTGCATCAGGTTGCCATCGTGCGGAATCGCGCCGATGTCCGCCGCCACCGACACGGGCAAATCGTAGGTGTCCACGCAATCGGCGGGCAGAATCACCCGCACGGGGCGATTGGCGGCATTGCCGCGCAGTTTCAAATCCATCGCCAGTTGATAGGTGCACAAATCGGTGCAATCGCCCACGGTGATAAAAGTGTCCACCTCCGGGTGCGCCGCCAGCCACGCCGGAAAATCGGTGCCGATGGTGGAGCTGAGCGAGTTTTTCGGCATCACCTGAAATTGGTCGAAAAAGGGGAGCTCAGTGAATGCCGCCACGGTTTCGCTCTCGGATGTGTCGCGCACGCAGTGGGGCGGATAGCTGCCGAATTCCACCGCGTCGGCGGGGTGGGTATCCTGCGTCAAAATGAAATGGGACACCCCGGCGGCGTGGGCATTTTTGAACAGCGCGGCGATGGGGTCAACCAACTTCGCCACGCGCGGGCTGGCGAGCGGACCTTCATAGCAGAACCCGTTGATGACATCCACCGAAATGACCGCCACCCGCTTCGGGTGTTCGCCGACAATTTCCGCCATGGAAAGGGTGGGCAATTCGTTTTGCCAATCGATGACCCAACTCAAAAACGGGGTACTCTCGGCAATTAATGTTTGAACATTCATATGGTCCCTCCAAAAGTGTGTATTTTACACTAATTTTGATTAAAAAATCATCCCGCCGAGTTGCCCCGCTTTAAGGGAACAAACGCCGGGTTTTCACCTCTGCCACCGCATCCGATTTAAAACGGTACAATCGAGCGGGTCTGCCGCCGGAATCCTGATAATGCTCGGTCGGTTCCACCACATCGGCTTTGCGCAATTTACTGCGGAAATTCCCCTTGTCGAGTTTTTCGCCCAGCACGGTTTCATACGCCTGTTGCAACGCGCGCAGAGTGAAGGTTTCGGGCAAAAGTTGAAAGCCGACGGCGCTGTATTCGAGTTTATAGCGCAGGCGAGTAATGGCGTATGCCAATATTTCCCGGTGGTCGAAGGCGAGCGGCGGGGGATTGTACGCCGAAAACCACTGCGCATCGGCGGCATCATCGCCCCCGCGCGGCGGGTCGAGCTTGTCTGCGCCCACCAGCGCGAAATACGCCACGGTGATGACGCGCATGCGCGGGTCGCGTTCCGGTTCGCCGAAGGTGTACAACTGCTCCAGATAAACCGCTTCGCGCGGAACGCCCGTTTCTTCCTGCAATTCGCGGTAGGCGGCATCTTCCAGCGATTCATCCATCCGCACAAATCCGCCGGGGAACGCCCACTGCCCGCGAAACGGTTCCAACTTCCGTTTGATGAGCAACACCTTCAACGCTTCATCCAGCAGCGTGAACAGCACCACATCCACTGTCACCGAGGGTCTATCGTATTTTTCAGGATTGTATGTCATCGCCGCCACCATTTAGTGTTATTTTCACACTATCAGTATAGCATAGAATGTTTCGCGCGTCAAAAAAATACCGTGCGAGGCACGGTATCATCATCACCACATGTATTTTTCCCAAGCGTTGCGCGTTTCCACGCTGGTCATATACGCCATCGCGAAATAGCGCGGCTTGGCGGGTGGCGTTTTCAGCATCATCCCCGCTTCCTCCGGGGTGCGATTCCCCTTTTTGCCGTTGCACTGCTTGCAGGCGGCAACCACATTCTCCCAGCGGGTTCTCCCCCCGCGCGAGCGCGGCAGCACATGGTCAATGGTCAACGCCTGTCGCCCCGGCTGTTTGCCGCAATACTGACAGGTGTATTGGTCGCGCACCAAAACCGCCCGGCGAGACACCGGCAACGAAATTCGGTGCGGAATGCGGACGTAATACACCAACCGAATCACGAGCGGCACATGAAATGACAACCGCTCGGAGCGCAAGACGGCTTGCGCCGCTTCTACCACCTCTGCTTTTTCTTTGAGCAAGAGTACGATGGCGCGTTGGACGGAAACGACACTCAAAGGTTCGTAAGAGGCATTTAAAACCAATACACTTCCCAATTTCTGCCTCCATCGTTGAACACGTGCGATGAAATCAGAAAAAATTATAGCAAAGTGATTCCGGTGGGTCAAAAATTTCTGTTGATTTTTATTGTACCCTATGTTACAATACGCCCTCATTCATAGAATTTTCGAGGAAAAAACAACGGCGTTTTGCGACAGGGTCGTCACCTCGCACCATTTTATCTTCGGGCAAACTGTGTCCGAAAAAAGGAGGACCCTGTGTATCCGCAAAAGACCGCCATACACGCCGGTTATCAACCCATCGGAAATACCCTTTACACCCCCCAATTTGAGCATGATGCGTGCGGCATCGGCTTTGTGGCATACGTGGATGGCAAATCGCATCCCGATATTTTGCCGCTGGCGCTGAAAGCCCTCTCCAATCTGGTACATCGGGGCGGCATTCTGGCGGATGGCAAAACCTCCGATGGCGCGGGCATCATGTGTCAACTCCCCCATTCTTTTTTTGCCGAAGAGTTGGCTCAGCGACACATTGCCGCGCCGAAAGCGGGGCATCTGGCAGTGGGACAATTCTTTCTGCCGCGAGATTCCGCCGCCGCCACTGCCGCATTGCGCTTCATTGAAACCGTGCTGAAACGGGACAAACTGGGCATCAACCTGCTGATGTGGCGCGATGTGCCGCAGGACGTGCGCGCGCTCGGACCACAGGCGGATGCCACCAAACCGACCATCATTCAGGCAATTGTCACCCCCGCCGATGACCGCATTTCCCCCGCTGAATTTGAACGGAAACTCTATCTGGCACGCCGTATCATCGAAAAAGAAGCGCGCGCCGCCCACACCGACCTGTACGTGTGTTCATTCTCCGGGCGCACCATCGTTTACAAAGGGTTGCTGCTCGGCGACGCGCTGGGACGTTTTTACACCGATTTGAGCAACTATCGTTTTCAGGTGGGGCTGGCAACTTTTCACCAGCGATACAGCACCAACACCTTCCCGGCATGGCATCGCGCCCAACCCTTCCGTATGCTGTGCCACAACGGGGAAATCAACACCATTCAGGGCAACATCAACTGGATGCGCGCCCGCGAAGCGAATTTGGCATCGCCGGTGTGGGGGGAACAGATTGACGCGCTGAAGCCGGTGATTGACGCTTCCGGCAGCGATTCCGCCATGCTGGATAACGTGCTGGAACTGCTGGTGCAATCGGGGCGCAGTCTGCCGCACGCGGTGGCGATGCTCGCCCCGGAAGCGTGGGAGACCCTCCCCGACACCCCCGAAAATCGCCCGCGCCGCGATTTTTACGCCTACCACGCCAGTTTGATGGAACCGTGGGACGGTCCCGCCGCGCTGGTCTTCAGCGACGGGCAGACCGTCGGCATCACCCTCGACCGCAACGGGTTGCGCCCCATCCGTTTCCAGCAAACCGACGACGGGCTGCTGGTTGCCGGTTCGGAAGCGGGCTTCGTCCATCTGCCCGCCGAGAAAATCATCAAAAAAGGGCGGCTCGGTCCGGGCGAAATGCTGGTGCTCGACACCGCCACTCGCACCATTTACACGAACACCGACATCAAAAATAAACTGGCGCGGACGGCAGATTACGGCGCATGGCTCGCTGAAATCCTGCTCCCCCTGCCCGAAACACTCATCCCCCAACCGAAGCGGGGGAACATTGACCCCGATTTTCCGTTGGAAACGTACCAATCTGCCTTCGGTTACACCGCCGAAGAGTTGACGGTGGTGCTGCGCCCGATGGCGGCAACCGGCGCGGAGCCGATTGGCTCGATGGGTGACGACACCCCCATCGCCCTGTTGTCATGGGTGCAACGCCCGGTGCATCACTACCTCAAACAGCGTTTCGCGCAGGTCACCAATCCGCCCATTGACCCCCTGCGGGAACAGTCGGGCATGTCGCTGAAGATGATGCTGGGGCGGCGCGAAAATATCCTGCACGATGGAGCAAATCGGGCGGCGCAAATTCTGCTGAATAGCCCTGTTTTGCAAGCGGATGAGCTGAACGCGCTGCGCATGCTCCATCTGACCCATCCCGATTTTCACTGCGCGGAGCTTGCGGCAACGTTTAAATGCGCCGCCGGTCCCGCCGGGATGCAATCCGCGCTGGAAAAACTGGTGCAACGGGCGGAAGCCGCCGTCAACGCGGGCAACTCGCGGGCGACCATTTTGCTCATCTCCGACCGGCATCTTGACTCCGAAACCGCGCCCATCCCCATCCTGCTGGCGGTCGGCGCGGTGCATCATCATCTGATAAAAACGGGCTTGCGCTCATTGGTCAGTTTGGTGGTGGAAACGGGGGAAGTGCGCGACGTGCATCATTTTGCGACGCTGGTGGGCTACGGCGCGGAGGCGATCCACCCCTACGGCGCGCTGGCATCGGCGGCGAAATTGGCGGAGAGCGGCAAATTGCGGGGTGTCTCGGCGCAAACGGCGATGGAGAATGTCACCCGCGCGCTGGAAAAAGGGTTGCTCAAAATTATGTCGAAAATGGGCATCTCCACCATCGACAGCTATTGCGGCGCACAAATCTTTGAAGCCATCGGGCTGGGGCAGGATGTGATTGACCTGTGCTTGGTCGGCACGCCGTCGCGTTTCGGCGGGGCATCGCTGGCAGATTTGGCGGAAACCGTTCTGCGCTGGCACCGGCGGGCATTCACCCCCGGCGCATCAAAAATCAACAGTCCCGGCTTGTTTAAATTCAAACGGGGCGGCGAATTCCACAGCTACAATCCGATGGTCATCAAGGCACTGCACAAAGCGGTCACCTCAAAAAAATACGCCGATTTCAAACAATTTTCCCGCCTGACCCGACAAACGGACGAGCGGAAAAACGCCACTTCGCCCATTGACGGGCTGTCCGTCACGTCAGACCGCTCGCCCATTCCGTTGGAAATGGTGGAGCCGGCGAGCGAAATTTTGCGCCGGTTCTCCACCGCCGCCATCAGCCACGGCGCCATCAGCGCGGAAGCGCACCGCACGCTGGCAATCGCCATGAACCGCATCGGCGGGTTGAGCAACAGCGGCGAAGGGGGCGAAGGGGCAGACCGTTTCGGCACGGAAGCGAACAGCGCCATCAAACAGATTGCGTCGGGGCGGTTTGGAGTGACGCCCGCCTATCTGATGTCGGCGCGGGAATTGCAGATAAAAATGGCGCAGGGGTCAAAACCGGGCGAAGGGGGACACCTGCCGGGGCATAAAGTGTCGGTGGAGATTGCCGCACTGCGCCACAGCACGCCGGGGGTCGGGCTGATTTCGCCGCCGCCGCATCACGATATTTACAGCATCGAAGATTTGGCGCAACTGATTTTCGACCTGAAACAGATTAATCCGATGGCGGCAATTTCGGTGAAACTGGTAGCGGAAAGCGGGGTTGGCACGGTTGCCGCCGGGGTGGTGAAGGGAGGCGCGGATGTGGTGCATATCAGCGGCGCGGATGGCGGCACAGGGGCATCGCCGCTCAGCAGCATGAAACACGCCGGATTGCCGTTTGAGGTGGGGCTGGCGGAAGCGCAGCAGACGCTCATCGCCAACGACCTGCGCGACCGGGTGCGCATCCGGGTGGATGGCGGTATGAAAACGGGATACGATGTGCTGATGGCGGCGCTGCTCGGCGCGGATGAATATTCTTTCGGCACGGGGGCGCTCGTCGCCGAGGGGTGCGTGATGGCGCGGGCGTGCCAAAGCAACACCTGCCCGGTCGGCATTGCCACCCAAAAAGCCAATCTGCGGGCGAAATTCCCCGGCGACCCGGAGCGGGTCATCGCTTATTTCACCTTCATTGCGGAAGAAGTGCGGGAATTGCTGGCGCAGTTGGGCTATCGCAGTTTGAAGAACATCATCGGGCGGGTGGATTTGCTGGCACAAACCGAGTTGCCGGAACTCGATTTATCGCCCCTGACGGCAACGCCGGATGAAGCCGGGATTCTCCCCCGCCACAATATTTTGCCGTCGAATGATATTTTTTCGGTCACCCCGTTGAACTGGCATTTGCTGGAAGTTGCCCGTCCCGCGCTGAACAACGGGAACATCATCACCCACCGCATGAAAATCCACAACACCGACCGGAGTGTCGGCGCGACGCTGGCAGGGGCAATTGCGGCGCGTTTCGGGGAGGCAGGGTTGCCCGAAAACAAACTTCATTTCGTTTTTGAAGGGAGCGCGGGACAGAGTTTCGGCGCGTTCACCGTGCCCGGCATGCATCTGACGGTCATCGGCGAAGCGAACGATTATGTGGGCAAAGGGATGACCGGCGGGGAAATCATCCTGACGCCGCCACCGGAGTCGCCCATCGCGTCCCATGAAAACACCATTTTGGGGAACACCGCGCTGTACGGCGCGACGGGCGGGTGTCTGTTCGCCGCCGGGCAGGCAGGCGAGCGGTTCGCGGTGCGGAATAGCGGCGCGGTCGCCGTGGTGGAAGGGGTGGGCAACCACGGATGCGAATATATGACCGGCGGCACGGTGGTGGTGCTCGGCGCGGTGGGGCTAAATTTCGGCGCGGGGATGAGCGGCGGGACGGCATTTGTGTTCGACCCCCACGGCGATTTGCCGACAAAAATCAACCCCGATATGGTGGACATTCTCCCCCTCTCGCCCGCCGATGCGCGGCAGATGGAGGCGTTGATCCACGCCCACGTGCAAAAAACGGGGAGCGTCCACGGGGCGCGATTGTTGAAGCGGTGGCGCACGGTGTCGGCGCAGTGCCGCAAAGTGGAACCACGGGACAAACCCGCGCAACCTGCGCTCGCACCGACAGAGGCGGCGGCGCAGATGAAATGACCCCTCCACCCCGCTACGGGGTATAATCGCGCAGAATTGACCCGCCGATGAATTCCCGTAGAATGGAATTATCGGGGATGATATCCGTGCTTTTGAGCGTTTCAAACCACTGCAAAAACGAGAGCAACCGCTTCGCCTCTCGATGCGCCGGTTTGCCCGGTTCCACCTGCAACAGCAGCGGTTCCGCCAGCGGCTTCAGCACCAGCAGCTCATACAGCAACGCCGAATTGAACAGCACGTTGGCATTTTCCTGAAACGGGAAAATCCACGTGTGTTCACCCCGCCGAACTTTGGGCCAGCGCAAAATCGTATCGGTGGCGGTGTAACCCCGATAGGTCGCGTCGCGCACAATGCGCCGCAGCAAACGGGTATCGGTGGTGGGAACCCGGTTGTGATTGTCCAAATTCAACTGCGTCAACGCCGACACATACACCCGGAAAATCTGCGCCGGGGGCAGTTGCGAGACCAGCGCCGGGTTCAACCCGTGAATCCCCTCCACAATGAAAACGTATTCATCGCTCACCGATAGCGTTTCGCCCCATTCGCGCATGCCGGTGATGAAATTGTACTTGGGCATGGTCACTTCCTGCCCGTTGATTAATTTCAGCATCACCGAATTGAACAAATCCAAATCCAGCGAATGGATGGACTCGTAATCGTAATCCCCATCTTCGTCCAACGGCGTTTCATCGCGGTTGACGATGAAATCATCCAGCCCGATGGTCATCGGGCGCAACCCCTGCGAGCGCAATTGAATCGCCAGCCGTTTGGAAAATGTGGTTTTGCCCGATGACGACGGTCCGGCAATCGTCACCAGCCGGATCCCGCCCACACTGGCAATCAACGTGGCAACCTGCGCGATGCGCTGTTCGTGCAACGCCTCCGAGACCAGAATCAACTCGCGGATTTTCTCGGAATTGGCAATGGCGTTGAGCTTGCCCACATCGTACACATCCAGCTTTTCCATCCAATCGCGTGTTTCGTTGAAAACCGAAACCAGCTTCGGATATTCCACCGGCGGGCGCAAACGGTCGAAGGATTTTGAGCGGGGATATTGCAGAATGTACCCGTCGCCATACCGCGCCACATCAAATTTCGTCAAATACCCGGTGGAGGGAACCATATAGCCCTGCATATAATCTTTCGTGTCATTCAGGGTATACAACGTCAGATAATCTTTGCGGCGGGTTTCCATCAGCCGGACTTTATCGTCCCACCCTTTGGCTTGAAAATAGGCAATCGCCTCCGGCACGGGAACCCGTTCTTTTTTGATGGAAATATCCGCTTCTACCATCGCCTGCATCCGAGCGCGCAACCGGGCTAAATCGTCATCGGTGAGGGGGGCATGGCGGCTAATCTCAAAATAAAACGCGCCGAAATTCAACCCGTAATCCACCACAATCTGCAGGTCGGGGAACAACTCTTCGGTGGCGGCAACCAACAGCAGCGAGAGCGAACGCCGGTAAATGCGCAATCCGTCGCTTTCCGCCAGCGTGATGGGGGTCACATTCAAATCGGTGTAAACGTGGTAAGTCAACTCGCGCATCTGATTGTTCACCATACAGGCGATGATGGGGGGCGTATTTTCGGGGAATGCCGCCGTCGTGAAATCTTCCACCGTTGCCCCGATGGGACCCTCAAAGACGCGCCCGTCGGGGAACGTGACATGGGTGGTGGTGCGCGGGCTGGTCTGAGTGATGTTGACCGAGGCGAGGTGTCGGGAATGTAATAACCGTGGTGACATTTTGTGCTCCTCTGTTCTCTCTGTGCAGTATTTCATTATATCACGGGCGCGGAGATTTTAAAAGGGAGGTTGACTCACGCCGGAAAATTTCATATCATACAAACATCATCCCTTCCACATGCATAACCGAAATTGTTTCAATAAACGCCACACATAAAAAGCGGGGCTGTCTGATGGCATATTGGCGGAATTTGTTGGGCAAGCTACAAAAACGGAACATCCGGCTCACCGGCGCGTCCGCATCCGGGTTGTTATTCCTGCTGGACGTGGCAATCGTCGCCACTTCAGCGGGATTATTGCACGCCAGAGAAGAATTTTACATGATTCTGATGTTCTTCCTGCTGACGCTGGGGGCGTTTTTCTGGAAGCCGTGGGGCTTCATCATCCGAACGGTCTTTTGGGTACTGGTTGCCAACATCATCATCATTGTGGAGGTAGCGCACGGCGGACTTCCCTTCGAGGAAATCGGGGACGCGCCCCTGCTGACCGCCATTCTGGTGATGGTTTTTGTGATCACCCAACAGCGCAAGCGGGCGGAGGCATCGCTGAAAGACACCAATCTGCATTTAGAACAACGAGTCTCGGAACGCACTGCCGCCCTTTCCATCTCCAACCAAAAATTACTGGACGAAATTGCCCGCCGCAAAAAAACCGAACTCGCCCTCTGGCAGTCCGAAGCCAACTTGCGCGCCATCATTGATAATACCCTGCAAGCCTTTGTGCTGGTTGATGAAGATGGCATCGTGCAAGCCTTCAACAAATTGGCGTGGCAGGGTGTGGCGCAGATTTTCGGCAACGATTTGACGATGGGCGTGTCGCTGCCGAAAATCTTGCCGGAAACCATCGCCGCCGCATTTAACGCGGATTTGAAACGCGCCTGTGACGGGACGCTGGTGCGCCGGGAAGAGAGCATCCACTTCGACGGGCGGGAAATGTGGGTGGAACTGACCTACACGCCGGTATTCGCCGAAACGGGGACGGTGATGGGCATCTGTCTGGGCGCAACAAATATTGATGCCCGCAAACACGCGGTGGACAAACTGACCGAAAGCGAATCGCGCTGGCTGGCGGAAATGCAAAGTCTGCTGGCTATCACCCACGTGCTGTTAAGCGAAGTGAATTTGAACACCCTGCTGGATTTCATCGCCACGCAGGCAAAATATCTAACCTACAGCAACGGCGTCAACGTGCTGCTCCTGAGTGAAGACAAACAATTTTTACAAATGGCACGCAAAAACCCCGACGACACCCAAAATCGTCGCATTCCGGTGGAGGGCACACTCGCGGGGCAGGCAATTTCCACCCGAAGCGTGCAAATCAGCAATCACGTTTCACCCGGCGACCCGACCACCGCCGAGTTGTGCGCCATCCTGTACCCCGCGCGAGTGGCATCGCTATTGTGCGCCCCGCTGATTGAACGGGAAAACACGCTGGGGGTGCTGGTTGCCTGGCATGAAACAACCGCCACCTTCAATGAACACGACGGGCGTCTGATGTACCTGTTTGCGAATCAGGCGGCGTTGGCACTGCAAAACGCGCAGTTGCACAAAAAAAATCGCCAATTGGCGGTAGAGCAGGAACGTCACCGGCTAGCGCGAGAACTGCATGACACCGTGACCCAACTCCTGTACAGCATTTCGATGGTGGTGCAGGTGGCATTAAAATTGATGGAAGAACCGGACGCAACCGCCAAACTGCATGCCCCGCTGTCGCTGATTTCCACCATGGCGAAAGAAGCCCTGACCGAAATGCGCGCCCAGATTTTCCAGCTCACCTCCATTGCGGAGGCGGAAGGCGGATTGATTCCCGCATTGCAAAGCCACTGTACCTCGCTGGAAAAACGGTACGGACTCGCCATCACCATGCGAGTGACACCGCCCCACGTCACGGAAACCCTCCCCACGGAACAAATGGAAGCCCTCTATTACATCACCAGAGAAGCCCTGTGGAATGTGGTGAAACATGCCAGCGCCAGAGATGTGAGCATCGTGCTGGAGAAAACGGACGGGCATCTTCAACTTTCGGTGACGGATGACGGCATCGGTTTCGACCCGCTGGCGCAGCTATTGAAAAACTCCATGGGGCTGAAAAACATGAAAGAACGCGCCGAAGAAATCGGCGGGGCATTTACCGTAGCCGCGGCGCCCGGCAACGGATGCACCATCACGGTCAGGATGTGAACGGGGAAACTCTAACTATATTTTTATAAAGTTCATGGAATTTTTTGATGAAGATTTTCTACACTAACTATTACAGTCACAGTGTGCCCCCTGAGGAACACAATTACACAAAAATTTGTGTGGAAGAATCTTATGCAGAAAATCCGGGTATTAATTGCAGACGACCATTATTTTGTGCGCAAAGGCATTATGATGGTGCTTGCCGCCGAGCCGAGGGTAGAAATTGCCGGTGAAGCCGGCACCGGCATCGAAGTGATTGAACAGGTGAAAACCCTCCAACCCGATGTGGTGCTGATGGATTTGTCTATGCCCCATGGCGGGGGCATCAAAGCGATTTCCACCATCAAAAACATATTCCCCCGCACCAGCATCATCGTGCTGACCATGCATCAAGACGAAGGGAACATCAATGCGGCGCTGAAAGCCGGTGCGGACGGGTATCTTTTGAAAGACGCCAACGACGGGTCATTGCTGAAAGCGATTTTCGCCGTTCACGGGGGTGATATGCCGTTGCATCCGCATGTAGCGCGGCAGTTGCTCAACGGGATGGGCAAAAGAAACGTGCCGGAACCCGCCGGGGCAAACCTGACCGAACGCGAAATCGAAGTGCTGGCGCTGGTTTCTCAGGGGATGAGCAACAAAGCGGTTGCCCAAAAACTTCATCTCAGCAGTGGAACCATCAAAATTCACGTCAGCAACATTTTAAGCAAGCTCAACGTCTCCAGCCGCACCGAAGCCGCCGTGCAAGCCATCCAATTGGGCTTGATTCCGGAATAGCCTCATCAACCTGAACTTTTCTCCAGCACCCGCCGCAAATACGCGCCGGTGAAACTTTCTGCCATCTGCGAAACTGCTTCCGGCGTGCCGACCGCCACCACCTGCCCGCCCCCGTCGCCCCCTTCGGGACCCAAATCCACAATCCAATCAGCCGTTTTGATGACATCCAAATTGTGTTCAATTACAATCACCGTGTTGCCTGCATCGGTCAGCCGGTGCAGCACGTCGAGCAGTTTTTGGATGTCGGCGAAATGCAGTCCGGTGGTCGGTTCATCCAGAATATAGATGGTGTCGCCGGTGGCAACCCGGCTGAGTTCCTTCGCCAGTTTGACGCGCTGCGCTTCCCCGCCGGAAAGGGTGGTGGCGCTCTGCCCCAACTGAATGTAATCCAGCCCCACATCGTGCAGGGTGGTGAGAATCCGTTTGATGCGCGGAATATCGCCGAACACCTCCAGCGCGTGCGCCACATCAAGTTGCAGCACGTCGGCGATGCTCAACCCCTTCCACGTCACTTGCAGGGTTTCATTGTTGAACCGTTTGCCGCCGCAAACGTCGCAGGTGATCCACACGTCGGGCAGAAAATGCATTTCGATGAGCTTCTGCCCATAGCCAGAACAGGTTTCGCAGCGCCCCCCCTTCACGTTGAAGCTGAATCGCCCCGGTTTGTAGCCGCGCAGTTTCGCTTCCGGCGATTCGGCGAACAGGGAGCGGATGCTGTCCCACACTTTGACATAAGTGGCGGGGTTGCTGCGCGGGGTGCGTCCGATGGGGTCTTGGGTGATGTGGATGACTTTGTTCACCAAATCCAGCCCTTCGATGCGCTCGAATTGTCCGGGGCGAAGTTGGGCGCTGTGCAGCGCGCGCGCCAGCGCGGGATAGAGTGTTTCCGTCACCATTGAGCTTTTGCCACTGCCGGAAACGCCCGTGACGCAGGTGAAGTTCCCTAGCGGAAAAGCCACATCAATATTTTTTAAATTGTTGTGCCGCAACCCGAACATTTTTATCCATTTGCCGTTTTGGCGGCGCGTGCCGTTGGGCGCGGTGACGCGCAATTTGCCCGACAAATATTTTCCGGTCAGCGATTTTCGGCTCTTTTGGATTTGCGCCGGTGTGCCCTGAAAAACAATCTCCCCGCCGCGCACACCCGCGCCGGGTCCAAAATCCACAATCCGGTCAGCCGAAGCGATGGTTTCTTCGTCGTGTTCCACCACAATGACCGTGTTGCCCAAATCGCGCAAATTCAACAGCGAATCGAGCAGGCGGCGGTTGTCGCGCTGGTGCAGTCCGATGGACGGTTCATCCAGAATGTACATCACCCCCACCAGCCCGGAACCGATTTGCGATGCCAGCCGGATACGCTGCCCCTCGCCGCCGGAAAGGGTCGGCGCGGGGCGGTCGAGGGTGAGATAGTGCAGTCCGACATCGAGCATGAATTTCAGTCGGTCGCGGATTTCTTTCAGCACCTCGCCCGCAATTTCGAGCCGGTCGCCCGTGAGGGGACTCACCGGCAAAGGCGGGGCGATGGGCAGGCACAGGGCATCGGTGGTGATGCCGGTTTTTGCGCCGCGCAGCGCCTCCACCCAGTTGAAGGCGTGCCAGATGGAAAGGGATGTGACCTGTATCATATTCAGCCCGCCGACGGTCACGGCGATGGCTTCGGGGCGCAGGCGGGTTCCGTTGCAGGTGGGGCACGGCTGCTGGCTGAGATATTTGCTGTAATAATCGCGCATACCCTGTGATTGCGTCTCTTTGTAGCGGCGGCGCACTTGGTTGATGACCCCCTCGAAGGGCCAGTTGCCGGTGAAATTTTCACTTTCATATCGAAATTTGATGTCGGGATTGCCGTATAAAATCAGTTCCCGCACCTCGGACGGCAAATCACGGAAGGGGGTATCGAGGCTGATGTTGAAACGCCGGGCAATCTGTGCGGCAATCTGGTAGCTCCAACTGCTCCGTTTTTTGCGCAGTTCCCCCCACGGAATGACGCCGCCATCGTGGATGGATTTATCGGGGATGAAAAAGAGGTCGGGGTCGAATTCCACTTTTTTCCCCAAACCGTTGCAGTCCATGCACATGCCGAGCGGGGTGTTGAAGCTGAACAGTTGCGGGGTGAGTTCCGGGAAGCTGAGATTGCAATGCGGGCAGGCATTGTGTTCCGAGAAAACCAGTTCCTCTTCGTCCACCACATCCACCAGCAACATCCCGTCGCCCCATTGGAGCGCGGTTTCCACCGAATCGGTGAGGCGGGTTTCAAACGCCTTCATATCGCCATTCTGCGGTTGGGGCACAATCAGCCGGTCAACCACCAATTCGATGTCGTGTTTTTTGTTTTTCGCCAGTTTGAAACGCTGGTCGAGGTCGGTAGTCACGCCGTCAATTCGGGCGCGGGTGAAACCATCGGTGCGGGCTTGCGCCAGCAGGTCTTCAAACGTGCCTTTGCGCCCCCGGGCAATTGGGGCGAGCACCTGCAATCGTTTTTCGGCGGGGAGGGTGGCAATTTGCGCCACAATCTGCTGCGCCGATTGCGGTTTCACTTCCCGCCCGCAGTTGGGGCAATGGGGCGTGCCGGCGCGGGCGAAAAGGACGCGCAGGTAATCGTACACCTCCGTCACCGTGCCGACGGTCGAGCGCGGGTTTTTGCTCACCGCTTTTTGCTCAATGGCGATGGCGGGGCTGAGTCCGCCGATATAATCGACTTTCGGTTTTTCCATCTGCCCTAGAAACTGGCGGGCATACGCGGAAAGGGATTCGACGTATCGTCGTTGCCCCTCGGCGTAAAGCGTATCAAACGCCAGCGAACTTTTGCCGCTCCCTGAAACGCCGGTGAAAACGATGAATTTATCGCGGGGGATGATGAGGTCAACATTTTTGAGGTTGTGCTCTTTGGCACCCTTCACGGTGATTTTATTCAAAGCCATAGTTATCTTTTCGGTTTTTTCAATGAGGTAAATGACTCCACTGCAAAAAGGTTCAAAAATCAAACCACAGAGAAACGGAGGCACAGAGAGCAATACCTTCGCCAAAAATTGGCGAAAAAGAGAGCAGTTGAGTACGATACGTTTTTTACCGACCAAGGAGAAA
>CAZMXX010000032.1:0-17888 GCA_964570315.1 uncultured Anaerolineaceae bacterium
AAGCAGTACTCAACCAATTCCTGATGAGACAAATTCATATCCGGGAAGAGAAGTTTCAGATAGCCTGCTGCCAAGCGCGTAATAGCGTTATGGTCGCGAACGTCTTTTGTACCTGTAATCTGCCCGTACGCAGCGATGTACTCCGTGTAACCGGCTCGATGACGCAACCCGTGTATCGCCTCGCCAAAGAAATCCGCTTTGAAACCAACATTTTGGGAAATTGCCGGTTTCTCAATTCTGGGAAGTTCCCAACCGGGCAAAATGGCGTGGATGCGGTCAATGAAAGCGGTTTCGCGCAGAAATTTGGGTAGGTTCAGGAAAAGATTGTCAAAACGCGGGCGTCCACTAGCATTCAAAGGAATGTTTGCCAGCATCACAATGCCGGCAGTGGCGGAAGTTTGTTGCTTGCCACCGCGTGAGAACCGCCCGGATTCCAGATAATCCTTCAAAACCCCAATCACCTCACCTGGATTATCAAAAGACAAGGTTTGCGCTTCATCAAATACAACCACATCAAAACGGGTAAGAAGTCCGGTTTGGTTGGTAGCATTATTGTGAAAAAGTACCGCCGCCGTTACTTTGCCACCAGAGATTAAACGGGCATATCGAGAAAGATTCAAGTAGATGAAGGATTTGCCCGTCCCTTTAGGAGCCAGTTCAATCAGATTCACCCGCTCTTGCACAATGGGGAGCAATCGGGTAAGCAGGTGCATTTGTTGTTGTGGCGAATAGAATTCGGGGTTATACCCCATACTACTAACCAGGAAATCCCGCCATTCACCAAGAGTAAAATGCTTGCGTTGCTCGCAAAACAGATCTAAATCAATCGTACCCGCTTGCATCGGGCGAAAATCAAACATTCGAATACGCCCCGGCAAGCGCAAATTTTCATCCGGTGGCTGATACTCCAATTTACCAACGCCCCACACGCCACTCCCTAGCAACAGAGGATAATTTTCAACAATGTGTGATTCTATGGCAGCTTTACTTTCATCTAGGGAAGGAATTTTGAGCATCAAATCGTTAGTTCGTAAATTCACCTCAACACTGTATTCATCTAAAATCAACAACACTTCACCTTGCTGCAATCGGGCTTTAAGGCGTTGCTTTTGGTCTTTAGAAGGCAAATGATCGTTGAGAAAATCTCGAATGCTGTCACGAACCGTATTATCCAGTACACCATCCGGGGAATGTCGAGATACAATCCATTCGCTGACATAAGCAGGGAGGCTGCGTTCTCCCAAACCAGCTTGACGAACCAGAGCTTTGTTCACGCAGACTTCACCGTAATATTTCATTGCTTTTTCTTCAAACAACAAGGTCATAGCATATCCTCAAATAAATCATCCACTTCACTGTGCTGGAAGCGGCGAATTGGTATTTCGTGCTGTTCATTAAATTGCTGGTTCTGTCCACCCGCTTCATAGACAAGTTGCCATTCAATGGTTTGCGTTTCTTCCCGACTGCTTGCTTTTGTTACGGAAATGGCAGCGGTGGTTTGGCTTTCCGGGGGAATATTGGATATGTTTAGGATTTGTTCCATTTCCGCAAAGGTAAAACGAATGGCGCGCAAGGGTGTAGGATTGGGGTTGGCAATGGTGATTTGAAGGGTACTATTGTGCGCAGGTAGCAAGAAGCCTTCAATTTTTACGACCGGTGGGATGATGTCTATAGGTTCCGGCTGCACTTCAATGAAGGGAGTAACGGCTTCCTCCGGTGTAGTGCCGCCGTGCGTCCAACCTGTAGGACGTCGCTTTACAGCGGCGTATCCTTTGGGTATGAGGAAATGGTGCGGCAAATTAAAACTATCCCGGTTCAACAGATACCAGTCTTGTTTGATTTTTGTCAATGTATCGCCGACGGGCAGCGTTTTTACGGCGCAAGCGCGGGTGCGCTGATACATATTTTTTCCGGTGTCGAGCGCGTCTTCATCGTCAACTGCTTCGGCGAAAGTGGGAACGCGCAACGTCTTCGCGTCAGCAGGTAAAAGTGTGCTACCGTGGTCACTGCTGACCAAGGCTCTTGCCCGCAATCCTTGTCGTTGGCATTGTTTGAAACCGGCAGATGTGAGACGCGCCAGCAAGCGCAAATGACCCTCAACACTTTCATCGTCGGTGAATTTTTGGGCTTCGTGATTGTGGGTATCAAGGGTGTTGTAAAGTAGCACATAAACGCCGGGCTGTAAGTTGGATGAAACAGCCGCTTCAAATTGTCTATCTTGCGTAAAAATTTGAGCAGAAGGTATGTCGCGCTGCAACCGGTTTTTCAGCAGTTTTTTGATGGGTTGCTTTTCTGTGCTTTGATCCAGATAGCCCTGCGCCAGCGCGCGTTTGGAGATGAAGGTCAGCGAGGGGAGTGCCGACAGGGTTGGCTCTAACCGAGCAATGGTCAACCCGCGTGCAACAAGGTTGTTTGCCAGTGCTTTACCCTGCCACCATGTCAAGCCGTCAACAATCAGCCAGAAAACCACATCCGCCTGCTCATTGTCCAAAATATTTTGCAGGTGCGAGAGTTGATTGGTGATAAAAGGGGCATTCTTATCAAACATCAGGGCGGGATAGGCAGAAACCAACCAGTCGGCAAAACGATTAGCCAACGCTATTTGCGTGTCTCGCGCCTGATTGTGACGCAACACCCAGGCAAGGTAAGGCATATACTCATCGCTTACCCAACCGAGCCACGCTTCGGTTGCCCATGATGTATCGGGTGTTTGCGGTATTTTCGGTGGGATGAACGTTTTCAACCGATTGATTGTTTCTTCGGCGGTGGGTAGGTCAGCAAAACAGTGTTTGATGGCTGCCCACAGCGTTTCTGTAAGAAAAGACGGATTGGCTTGCAACCACTCTGCCAAGGCATCCAATTCTGCCGAGGATAGACCCGACATCAATTTGAGAGCCACCTCAACGCAGGGAGAAGACGATGTGGTAAACCAGATTCGCCAGTAGCGGTGAATCTCTCTACTGCGATTTTGCAGCACCTCTATTACCAATTGACGATGACGGCTGCAATCTACTGTGGGTGCAACGGCGACTTGTTGACGTAATTTAAAGTCCTCCGGGTAAGATTGCAATGCCCACTTTAACAAAATTTCCTCGCCGGCAGTTTGCCAAGATTGGTCGAGAAAAATTTGGTAGCAAGCGTCAAGTTGTTGCCACTGCTTCAATCGCGCTTCAGTGAGTGGGGCAAGTATTTCGTCTATCGGCGCGGTTTGCAATGTCCAAGCGGTAAAATCTGCCAGATGAGTGGGATGAGGTTCTGCGGGTTGCCACACTGAACCAAGATATTGTCCCAAAATCCATCCTGTTGGGTCGTTAGTTTCTGAACGGGTGGGCAGGGGCAACTCGCAGAGGTTCAGTTTTTGAATTGCCGCGTTGTTCAGCCCGAGCGGGGGAGGAAAGCCGAATTTTTCTCGAAATTGCTCACGCAAGTTGATTTCTTCCCACTTGAGCCGGTACGGGGGATAGTCGCGCAAATCGCGCAACCATTCTGCAAGAATACGATGCTGAATGTAAAGCTGGTAGTGGTGATATGGATCATCTAGCGCCTGTCGGATACGCCGCCGCAAGGGGATATAGTCTTGCGGTTGGCTAGCGATCCAGTTGTAATCATCCGGTTCTATTGTCTTTGTTTTGTCAAAGTCATTGTAAATGGTAATCATTTTGGGTCAAACTCATTTGTTAAAAGTTCCCATAAAACATATTGCTCTGATGAAGGAAGTTGTTCAAATATTGACAGGATGATTTCAAAAGCTTCGTGTGCCGTTTTCAATTGCCGTTCTTTCGGTGTTAGTTCTGTTTGAGGTGTTGTTGTCTGGTGCAAGGTTAAGGGGGATGCGGGCGCTACTTTGACTGGCGCAGTTGGTCTTGTGTTCTGTGTGAGTTTAGTTTTTTCCGCTGTCCCTGACGATGTTTTGAGTTGCGGTTCTTGCGCATACGACGTATCAGCACGAGGTGGGTTGTCAGGCTGCTCTTGTTGTACAGTTTGCGAAGGAGGCGTATCTACTTCCTTTTTTAGCTCTTTTCCAGATACATCTATCCGTGCCTTTTTCACTTCTACCCCTTCCAGTTCTGGTTCAGAGGGGGTTTTCGGTTCAGAAGAAAATACGCCCAATTCTTTTGCTCTAGCTTCTACAGCGTCTTTGGCATCTGCCAGACGTTGTATATACTTGTCGCCTGTGTCAACCGTCTTCCATTGTTCAAACAAGCCAAACCGCCAACAATGCGGCAAAGCATTTAGAAATGCTTGCTCAAAACTGTATGGAGCATCATCTAGCGATGAGACAAGGTCGCGTCCATCTGGTGCACCGCCTAATTGTATGTTTTCTACGCCGCTCACTTGTTTACTTCGCCATCGCAAAGCGATTTCCAGCACTTCTTTCTCTTTTTTGGGTATTTCTGTCAAACCAAATATCTGACCGATTTGCCAAACAATGTATTTTCTGAACTCTTTGGAAAAATCCTTCAATGCCCCGCAAGCGCTTTCCAGATATGCCAAGGCACCGTCCAATTCATCTTCGCTCCAGAGGCTGCTGTCTTGCGGTAGTCCCAATTTTGAAGGTAATGTATCCAGTAGCGCAGTGGCTGTAGCGGATTCTTTTAGCTGCATTGTAATTTCCATCAGTGTAGCAGCTATGGGGATGACATCAGCAGGCGTTTTTTGAAGGATTTTGGCAAGGTCTTCCTGTGTTGCCTGCCGGGCAACAATTGAGACTTTATCGCCACTCCAAATTCGTAACAACCTTGCTACCCGATGGCGCAACGATGCGGTTTCTCCTTTTTGCAAGCGGAGTGGGCGACCGGGATACAGGGCACGTTCGGCAAGACCACGCAAAAATTTTCTCTGGTTATCGTGCAAGGGGGTGTAATTGAGAATATAACCTTGCGGTGTTTGAACAATTTTACTAATCGTATCAGCCGTAATATCAAGAGGGGCACCCGATGGATTAGAAACCGGATATATCTCAAGATAATCCTGATTGTAGCGATAGAACGTAGCTAATAAAAGCTGCAAAACAGAGGGGTACAACCCATAAGGCGGGTTGGAAAGTTTTGCCACAATCTCCAACCAAGATGTTTTTTTCTGTAATTCTTTTTCTAGAAGTAGCCATATTTTTTGGCTATTCCTCAAACGGGGGTCTGGTGGGCAAATATTATAAACATCATAGCCTGCCTCTTGCTTCTCATGATAAATATAACCTAACTCAGCCGCACCGTCTAATAAAATAGCTTTGTCCCCGCTTTTTCTCCCTCGTTTTTTGGAGATGGGCATCTTGAAGGGTGATCTCAAAATTTCTTCTACGGCATTTTTAAGGTATCTTTTAGATGTTCCCTTGATCTCAGGTTGTAAATGCTGTCTGGTTTTATGAGGCGGCGTTGCCGGGAACACATCTTCCATAATTGTTGAAGCTAAAGCGCTGAGGCTAGCCGGTGTAAGGACGTTGATGGTGCGCCCGTTTCGATACCATTCAAAGTTTTTCGGTTGGTCAAAATATTGCCGCGCCGACGAAAAGGCTTCTTCATAACCTTTCCCTACCATCCCTCGTTCACTCAATAGATACGCCGCCGATTTATAATCTGGTTGTTCACGCAGTTGTTCCAGCGCGTGTTTTTGCTGTAAGCGCGTTAGTATATCGGTGGGGTAACGCGGCACGGCAACCACAAGACGGTTGTATTTGCGCGTGAGTTGAAGTGCTTTTGCGCGAGCGTGTTCCAATTCCAAATTGGAATAGGCTACCACATACCATACAACGCCATCGTTTTCTTTTAACCTCTGTTCCAGCGTGGTCGGGCGGTCAAGTTCATTGGGGCTAATAAAACGCGCGGTCAAGTGTCGTACAGTGCCGCGTTGGGTATTGTATTTGCTCGCTTCTACAGACGCAAGCCCGTGTTGGGCGTTCAGCGTGTTTAAAGGCGATGTTAAAATATCATTTGCCAATTGTTCGATTTTTCGCTTTAACCCCGCTGGATCAACGCCGCCTCGCGTAACCAAGTTGTAGTATCCGGCCAAAGACGGGTAAATTACGCTTGCCTGTTCAAGTTGAGCAATTGTTAATTCCAGTTCGGACATCCGCGAGGCAGGAAAGCCGATGGCATGACGCAATATTTCTTTGTCGGCGCGCAGATCGGCTATTTCCAACATTACCAAAGCGCGTAGTAGTCTGCCCTCTAATTTGTTCTCAACTTGCTCCGGCGTTAATTTTCTGGCTGCGTCCTGATAATTCAACTTCAAACCGGGGCGTTTTTCTTCCAAAGCATCCTCAAAATAATCAAACAATTTGTCTACGGTAAAAAGGGGCATCCAGCCGTCTTCAGGCGTTCCTTTGGCTTCGGCAATAAAACTGTTTACCCCCTGTTCTCTATCCCAGATAAATCTGAACATTGTGCGCTCATTTTGCGCTAAAACTCTGTTTAGCCGGGGCAGGCAGAAAGTGGCTAAAGGATGTAAAGGGAAGCAACCTCGCACTACCGTTTCTTCTAGCCAGTTGCGGTTTCGTTTGCTCGTTTCTTTGTTCCATAACGACATAGACAGACCAAGCAAGTCGTCAAATTGACCCTGCGCGCCTTCAAAGAAGCGGGCAGGGGGAACCAGTTTGCCAATCGCCGCACTGATAAGTTCTTCTGTGTTTTGCGATTTTAACGAGTGTTCGCTGAAACGCCCGCCAGTGCGTTCCAACGCTTTTGTTGAGAGCCCCGCGCCCTGAGCACTAGCAAAACTTTCTAGGCTGACCACGTAAAAATGAATCTGATTCTCTTTGGAGCGCACGGCAGCTTCTGCCAAATTGTCAATGGCTTTGCTGTCTCCGGCACCAGGAGATTTTGCCAGTTGCTCCATCAAATAGGTAAATTCATCGGCGATGACCATTACGCCGCTGTATTCATTACTGTTTACCAGTTTGTGAGCAATATCCTTAAAGGCGTCTGCCGGTTTCTTGATAACACCAGTAGCGGAAAAAGGCAAACCCAACACTTTTTGGACCGCCTCTTTAAATAGTTTTAATGCGGCGTCTGCACGCGAACTTTGCAGATCACTTTTCAGACGCTCTAGATCGCGTCTATAATCTGTTTCCAGGACTTTTTTCAAGCGGTTGATGTTGTCTGGGTGGTTTTGTTCCCATTTTTCAATAGTATCCAAAGCGGCGCGATAATAGGTTTTGCCCATTAAATCTTCCAACCTTTTTTCCTTTAACGCTTCCGCCAGCCCATTGAGGATAAAACTGCTAAAAGTGTCAACCGCATCGGCTTGTAGCAATACTAACAGATAGGGTGGGCTGTTCAGCCGTGCCTGGTAAATGCTCTCTGCTTTGGCGTGGTCCAAACGGTATAATCGCTCAAAAAAAGGCTTTAAAAGCGGGTCATCGGCAGAACGGGTGACATAATTTGCAATCATCAACATTAAATCTGATTTGCCGGTGCCAAAAGTTCCCACAAAAAGACGAGCGCGGTCTTCGGCATTAGACTGCAAACTATCGCGGATGCTTTTGAAAACGGTAAGCGTTTCATTGTTGGGAATATAATTCTCAATAAAATGGCGGTTGTGATCTTCATCTAAAAAATCATTGGGCAACACTACTGAAGGTTTGAACCCACCTTGAATTTCCACCAAATCACGCATCATTTGCGTCATAGTTCCACTCCTTCTACAATTTCAAATACGTGTTCTTTGCCAGGGATAAGACTTGCCAGTTGCTGGGCACTGCGCAGGCGAGTAACCAACACAACTCCGCAGGGCAGGCGTGTTGCCTTACCTGCTTTTCTGAAAAATACTTCCTGCTTATCCCAATCCCACCATCCCAGCAAGGGTTCTAGTTCATCCAACACAAGCACATCTGCTGTGGCAAGCCTGCATTGTTGGTGCAAAAACGCAATAAAATCTTCAGGTTGGTAGCTGTTTTCCTGTCCCTGCAAACTGTCCAGATAGCTCGCATCCAAAGTAAAATCAACATATCGCCAGCCGCTGTGTTGGCAAACCGCTTTTACCAACGACGTTTTACCCACGCCGGCGTTACCCGTTACCCACAAAACAGGATACCGCGCCTGCGAGTTGCAAACCTGCCGGATGCGTGTTTCCAAGTCTTGCATCTGTTTTTCAAAGGTGGGCGGCGGCTCCTTCTGTCGGGGGGCAACGTCTGCCACTGGCGGCGAAGGTGGCGGCACTAATGGAGCGTCGGTAGCGGACGGAGCGGGTGACTCGTTCCCGAAAGTTTCCGGTTTGGTTGCATTTGTTGCTGTCTTTACTGGTGGCGTGTTTGCTTCGCCAACAACAATGCTTTTGTCTATCTGCAAATAGTGCGGCTTTTCCATGTCAGAAATGTCATAGGGACAGCGTAAGGTTAATTCTCCACGATTGGAAAGAGCATGATATATATAAAACAGATGGTAGTCGTCATCATAAAGAAAGAATGGATGCAGCGGCAAAAAAGTTTGTCTTTCGATATCGTAAAGATAAACATTTTTGCCCGGGATTTGTTCATCTCTAGTGCAGCGAAAATTGCCAGGTAATCCACCGACATTGAGGTCATAGCCGTTATAAACAAAGTATGCGCCATCCCATTCTACATTGGTGATATAGACCAGTTTGTGCGTGATGAGTATTGATAGTTCATCCAGCCACAGCAACATAGCTTCCTCCAGAGGCTTGACAATTTGTCGGGCTTGCGGTCGGGGGATTAAGTTGCTATGAGCGAATTTTTTGTTCCGCAATTCAACTACGACTTCTAAAAAATAAGGGAGCATTACCCGTTTTCTTTGACTACCATTAAGGATGTGTGCTACAGCGCGCGTTCCCTGCCCGATAGCATCTGTGGTGTGTTTTTTATCCGTAGCATTGCCCAATAAATTAAGATGGCAGGGCGTTACCAGTGGCGATAGTGTTTTGAGTATTTTAACCCAATGTCCCAAACTGGGCCTTGCCAATCCCGGACGAAGATTTTCCACATTGTCATCCGTCAAGTGATGATGTGTGTATGCTGCCAAGCCAATGAGTGCTAAATGGCAAACAACACCCTCAAATAAATCAACCAGTCTCCGAACTTGAAAACGCGGGTCTGTTTCCAGATTGACAGCCGCATACTGTTGGGCAAGGGGTAATGGATATCGCAGTTTAATTTTATCGGTAATATTCATAGGGTACTATACACAACTAACGATGTTGGTAGTAAGTATCTAACAAAAGGTGTGACGCTTCCTTGTACAAGCGATTGATCGGCTCGTGTTGGGTTTCCGAAAAATTTAGATAACCCAGGTTGGTCAACTCAGCCACAAAATGCTTCACTTGCGCGGCATCTGCCTGGCACAGTCGTCCTAGACTTTCCGCTTCTTGATGCAATTTAAAAAAAGGAAGTGTGTCGGTGCCGGGATATTTGCGTTGCCACCAGTCAAGTAGCATAAAACCGATGACCAGAATATGCGGCAGGTTGGGATACCCACTGATGTAGGTCTTTTTCTCTTTACGCAGCAAGCCCAATTGTCCCAAAGATTTTGACTGCACGTAGGTGTACAAAACCGATGAAGGATCCTTTTTCAGCGCAGAACGGTTTTTAACGCCCGCATCAACCGCTCCGGTAAAGTAGGCTTGAAACTGCTCGCGGCTGAAGCGCTGACCGGGCGTCAGGAATTCATTGATGAACACGTACCAAGCGTCAGAGCGTTCCGCGTGTTCGGCAGCCAGATGGTAGTGTATGACCCATTGCGTGCCGAGGTCAGAGAGAAAGGGATCGTGTTGGCATACCAACGCGCCAAAAGGAGTGAGCTTATACCTCTTGTCAGCACGAATTGTCAAGCCGGTGTGCGTCAGCCATCCGGTGAAGCCTTCCGCCACCGGCGTATTGACGCCCATACATTCCGCCAAATTGCTGCGGCTGGCTTGTGGATTTTTCTGCACGCAGCGCAGTGCGCTGCCAAGACGCTGCAAGGTTAAGTTGAAATTTTGGTAAAAGCCAAGTGTTTTTGCCATTGCGTCACCTCATCGGCACTTTTCATTTTGTACAAATTTTGCTCATCAGGAAGTCAGTTCAAACAGGTTTCGAATAAGTTAATAAACCGTTTCGTATCATCAGGTGTATTACACCATCCCACACTCACCCGCACCGTACCCCCATCCTCTATCGTTCCCAACCACCGATGAGCCCACGGCGCGCAATGCAGCCCGGCGCGGACGGCAATTCCCTTTGCACCCAATGCCGATTCAAGAGATTGCGGCGTAACACCCTCCACACTGAAAGACAAAATGCCGCACCAGGGCGTCTCTTTTGACGGGGTGTGCAAATCAATGCCGGGTAAACTGGCTAATTCATTGTGTAGTTGCCAAGCAAGTTCCATTGTGTGAGCCACAATGGATTCTCGCCCGGTTTCTCGCAACCAGTTGAGCGCAGCTTGCAAACCAGCAATTGCCAAAATATTGTGACTACCGGCTTCATATGCTGATGGAAGGGAGGATGGCATCTCAACACTTTCTGAAATAGTTCCAGTACCACCGAAAAGGAGAGGTATGGGTCGCCAATCGGAAGCCAATACCAATCCGGCAACGCCATAGGGCCCGTAAAGCGATTTGTGACCGGAAAAAATAAGCGTATCAATTAACCCGTCAGTTAGCGACAGGGGATAAAGTCCGGCAGTTTGTGCGCCATCTACGATGACAATTGCGTGGGGATTCACTTCTTTGCCCAAACGGGCTATCTCCGCCACTGGCGGCATTACGCCACAAACATTGCTGGCTTGGGTAACGCAAATTAATGCCGGTGGTGCAGCCTGAAATGCTGATGTAAGTTTATCTAATTGGCAAGCATAAGTACGACGAGAAAACGGAATCCTATGGATTTGGATACCTTTAGTTTGGCGTAAATGTTCCAAGGGACGTAAAACGGAATTGTGTTCAAAGGGAGTTGCGTAAACAGCGTCACCGGGGCGCAGATTTGCGCCGAAGATAGCTAAATTAAGAGCGTGAGTAGCAGAGGGGGTAAAAATGACGCGCTCCGGCAACGGCACATTTAGCCATTCGGCTAATTGCTGGCGGGTTTCTGCCAGCAGACGGCTTCCGGCTTTTGCCAGAGGATTGCCGCCGCGCCCGGCGTTTCCACCATAGCGCCGGTAGAAGGTGTCGGTAGCTTCGTAAACGCAATCCGGCTTAGGAAAGGTAGTGGCAGCATTATCAAGATAAATTATAGATTTTACATCTTCTGGTATGCTCATTCTTCCAATACGTAATGCAACAATGTTAAAACTACCTGTCGTCGTTCGTCAGGTGAGAGGGGGCGACCGGCTATCTCTAACGTGGATTTGAAGTTTTGTAAAATACGTTGTCCGTGCGAAGACATATCTGAGGGACGAAAACGGTAAGTATGCATACCTTCACCAGGAATATTGACACTTAACTCAATTGCGGCTTCGTCATCGGTTAATGCCAACAACTCGCGTTCTAATCGGTCTTTGGCATCAAGTAAACTCCGTTTAAAGGTTTCAATACTTTTGTCATTCCAATCGCGCGGGTAAATCCCCATCACGGTATAAGCCAAATTCTCCCAAAAATGAACAACCTCTTGTTTCTGTTTGATGCTTTGCACAAATCGTCGCGTTACCGCATCATCAAAACGATAGACATCCAGTGGTTCATCCAATTGACGTTCTAATTGAGTAAGCCAGTAGCTTAACGCTTTCTGCCCATGATGCTGTGGCGTCGGTGCCTCAGAAGCAAAATTCTCTCGGGCAAAGAGGTCTAGCTGATATATCATCGAATGGTAAGCAGCGGAAATTTCGTCCATCAAACGGATCAGACGGTCAGACAACACTTTTCGATAGGCTTCCGGTTCACCCATTTCCGAAAGATTGTTAGAAAGCAACGCCAATAAGTCATGCAATAAAACTTGTGCCGGATTTCGCTGTGCTTGACGAATAAGCTTCCGTAAACGGCGCGCATCAAGAGAAATCAAGTTGGTATCTCGGCAAAAACGAGGTTGGGCTTGCAACCACCGCAGCAACGCCACGCTCAAATAGTTCAGCGGCTGTTGTGTCCATTCCTCCACCCCCATAAAACTTTGAACGTGTTCCTGCAAGACATCCCACAAAATAGCACGTCGCTCATCCCAGGGACCAACTTCCAGCGTGAATTGTTCAGGATCACGGCAAAGTTCGCTCAAAACCTGTCCCGTAACCGGAGAAATCGCCTTGCGGTTTTGTTTAATCGTCAAGACCCGAAGACGCGGCTGTAATATTGCAGCCAACAACACAGGCAGTACGCCTCGACGCAATCCATAAGGGGGAGATTGCAAAGTATTAATTAGTTGGGCTACTTCTTGTTCTTCCTCAAGAGCACTATCCAAAAAACTTTGTACTTCATCCCAAACACGCGCCAGTGTTTCATTTTCGGTGGGACGAATAAGTTGCCAAAAAGTTTCCTCACCCTCAATAGGCTGTAATAATCCCGGCGCAACTAACAGTGTCCGAAAAATAAGATAATCGGGACCGTATCCACTTAGCCCAAGATTAGGCGGAAAGGTATCACTTTGCTGACTAAGGAGTGCATCAGCCACTTTTATTGCCGCTCGACTTTGCTGTGCAGAGGGAGACTGCCGGTTGAGCAGTTCATTATTCAAGATAGGTGTTTGATTAAACCACCTGCGGCATATTTTGGATAATAAACGCGAGGCTTCAGAAACCGTAGTCAAGCGTTTCTCTTTCCAGCCTTGTCCATCATGCCAATGCCATATTGATTTTTGTGCGCTTACATCTGTTAAAGGGCGAAGTGCCTGCCATAAGCGATGCTGCGCATCTTCGATGAAAAATGTTATCTCCCCTTGTAACCGCTCATCTTGTTGCATAAAAGTATCGTTCCGCTGTAATTCATGCAAAGCAAATAATTCACGCAACGGTTCTAAAATGAGTAACGGATGGTCGGGGATGATGTAAATGACTCGCCCCGGGGGCATGGCGGCAAGCGCGGTTAAAGCCTCTTCTCGTTCAGCTTGATTTGTGACTAGAATATAAATCGCCACACCATCAGCATATCCATCAGTACCCAATGTTGCGAGAAAGTCCTCAGGATTTATATTTTTTATTGCATTTACCCAACGATATTTCCCCCAGAAGAAACGCGTCATCCGGTATTCCAAGTTGTAGGCGCGTGGCAGCAAGAAAGGGAGCGGTGCATCTTGTTCTAATAGTTGCCTCATCTGAAGAAGTGTAGGATTTCTTCGCTCGATAACAGCGGCAATTTCTGCCTCTAAGTCCACGTCGCTACCTTTTGCAAAAGTCCAGTAACCGTCGGCACGACGGTATTTCACCGCTCGTTGACGAACAAGCTTTTCCAGCTCATCGGCTACTTGCGTCTCACTCAATCCCAATCCCCAGGCTAATAGTTCTGTGGTTGGTGTAATTCGACTGCCATTCGTATATGACTGTATATTTACATCGCCAACAATTGACATCACGCCCAATGCCTTCACAATGGCAGTAGCTATAGAGTTATCGGCAGGAACTTTCCCTAACGCGTACATAACGCCAGACCAGACGGCGTGACTGCCCCCCGGCTTCGTATCAGCACGGATCGCTTCGGCGAAGTAATCCCACAGTTTGTCTGGTCCAACTGTCCACCAACCATCTTGAGTATTTGTTAACAAATGAGGGGAAGAAAGGTATTGTGTCAATGTATCTGCATCGTCAGCAGCCAGAAAGGTAAAGAGCGTACGCTCATTTTGTGCCACCTGGTTTGACAAACGAGGTAATGCGTAAACAGTTAGCGGGTGCAGGGGCCATATCTGCTCAACAATTTGCTGGCGCAATGCTACATCATCCAATTCTGAAAACAGCGATAATTCCAAAGAACGTGCGGTCAGATCATTGAAACGGCTATGGTATTGAGTAATAAACGCTTTCCATACTGATTCGTCGAGAGTTGTCAATGCTTCAGCAATGAGGCGGTAAGTAATTTGTGGGTCGCCACTAACATCATGCATTTTAAAGCGCTCGGCAATCCTAGCCCACTCTTGCTGATAATGCAGCGGCAAGTGGGTCGCATACCCAGCCAACATTCGATGCGTAACAAGTACTAAATGAACTTGACTCGCACCGCTTCGATTGCAAAATTCAGCAAAAGATTGGAGTTGAGAGGCTTCCACACCAAACGCTTCTCCCACCTTCGCTTCCACAAAGCGTCCAAATTCATCCCAAATTACCAAGATACCATCATAACCAACTTTGTGAAGCGCAGAAGCTGTGTGGTGAAAAATATCCGCTAGTGATTGACGGGCAAAAATATCAAAGCGGGCACCAGCAGTCAAGTCAGGATAAAGGCGTTCAAAAAGAATTAGGCTCTCCGCCTGCATCACTTCCAGTCCACGTTGCAATTCCGATAAAGTACTACCTTCTTGCTGCAAACGCTCTTCCAAATGACGATACGTAACCGGATAGGCTTTCTCCCACAAATCAATGGTTGACAGCGCCGCCTGAAATTGCGTGCGCGGACGTAAGTCGCCCAATCCCATCTGCAACAAGGTTCGGCTCAGGGCGCGAGTTAAAGAAAGAGTTAAATCACCTTCATCGCCTGAAAGTAATACCGGTAGTAATCGGCGCTTATTATTTTGAAATTCTCGCAGTGTCTCTACATCAGATTCGTCAAATACATTCCGCTCGATACGCGTCATTACTAACTTCAGAGCAGCTTTGGTGTCATTATCTGCTTTTGAAACAAGCGCGCTTAATATCAATCCTAATAGCGATTTACCCGACCCATAAGCCGCGTGCAAAACGTGAGCGCGCTGTGTTTTGTTTTTAGCAGTATTGGCAAGAATACTCGCCAGTGCCTTAACACCATTAGGGGTAGGGATGTAACCGGTGATGTAGCCAGCATTGCCGGCATCGTAAGTCAAATTGATAGACCGTTGAAAATGAGTTGATATTTTGCGTGCCGGGAAAATGGTAGTGCATTGTAAAGCCATTAAGCTACCTCTTGAAATGGTGTTCGTTCTTGCACATAAATATTTAGAATTTCAGATGGGCTGAAATTGGGCAGGGTCAATTGGTCTAGTCCAGCCGTTCTGGTAAATCTTACTTGTAAATGAGGGTATTTTTTATTGAGCGCATCCAATAAATCGGTTAGTCCGGCGGTGGTCAAATTAAACGTTCGCCCGACATTCATTGGCTCTCGCAAAACTTGGTGCAACCCTACTTGTAGATTTTGATTATCTGTATGCAGTTGCCTATGTTGGTCGAGTAACACATACAGCACGAGCAAAGGGTGAAGACGAGTGGGGTCGCTTTGCTCTAGCCTGTAACGAATCCCCTGTTCAGTATCAAATTGGTTGATCAATCTCAATCGAGCTAAGGGAGATTCAATTGAATTTTCTGGCGTGTCTGTATTTTGGCTAGGTAGATAAGTACGCACCAAACAACTAACATCTTTTTTGAGCGTTTGTTCTGCGACAGTCTTCCCGTGATACCCACTCGGTATCCAAGATTTCAATGCCTCTGTACAAGTGTTAATGTCAAAAGTACTTGGCGAAAAATAGTTAAAAAACCAGTGCCATGTTGTAGCGTGCGCTAAACTACAAACCAAATGATAGTGAATAAGCCACAAAGTTGCTTCATCATCCAAATAAGGATCGTGTTCCCAAGCCCATTCGCCAAAATCAGTTAATCTTTGCACCCGTTGACGTTCTGCCAGTTGTTCCTCAGCCAAACCGGTTGCTTGCATCCAAAAACGGAGAGCGCGCACCATATTGCGTCCAATTCCTAGTCGTTCAGGAGCATCCTTGTCCAAAAATATGGTTGGTAATTGTCCCTTGTATTCAGCCTCTTTAATGGCTGCCATACCCTTAAACAACCAACCTTCGCGTATGTGGAATGTTTCGTGTTTTCCGAATGACATTGTTTTTATTTAGTACCTCTATTAATTTGTTGCTGTTAATGCTATTACAGGAACATCTTCCTGTTTCGCAGCCGAACCAAACACACTCAAACTCTTAGCCACCAAACAACCAGTTGAGCCGAAATGTGTGACACATTCCATACACCCTGTACAAGCGTCTTGGTCAATTTCATAAATGCGTTGATCGGGTTTGATGGTAATAGCACCATGCGGACAAACGGCAGAACACGCTGTACACTGAATGCAAGTCTGGAATTTTGAAGCCTGATGCTTGAAATACCAGGTCAGCCGCTTCATATCTTGTTTGGGATTGATGACAGTGAAGCGTAAGGTTTTACTGTTTTCTAGTGCCTGTACAATAAGTGCGTCCCAATACTTTTCAGTTTGTGTCGGTCGAGCTTCCAGATAGATTTCTCCCAGCACCGGACGACTACGGTCTCTGTTGATTTTGCCCAGAGGCTTTAAAAACTCTTCCAACTCAACATTAATCGGGCGATCAACCTCAATCTGTACGGCGTTACCCATATCACCACAGGCTTTACTTTGCAATCCGGAAAAACGATTGGGCATCCCCGCACCCCCAAAACGTTTCTTCCATGCCTTGTCATCAATATACTCTTCGGGATCAGGTTTCCCTATGCGTTGAGCAAAATCAATGAGCTGCGTTCGCCAGCGAGCCGAGTCTTCAGGAAAGAAAAGGTTTGCCAGCATATCAGACCATTCTGAATTAAGCGGACAAAGCCAGCAACCAACACGACTATAACCTAAACGATAAGATTTATTGAATAGTAATTGATGAGATAGAATGTACAGCCATACGTCAAATTCAGTCCAATCAATAATCGGCGAAGCGGTTGCCTGTTGCCCGGTTTTTGCCCCCACAGTAACCGCATTTAATTCGCCTTCCTGATCTACACTGACCACCGTCCCCAAGCGAGGGGTATCATCTTCGCCTGTGGTTCGATGATATTTACTGCGCCGAGCTGATTCATCCCGCCGAATACCGTAGAAAGTGAGAACCTTTTGCTCACCCAAACTTTGCATCATATTGTTAATTGGACCAGCTTTAAAAATGGTGCAGCACCAGCGCATTACCCGACTGGGGGGACCCATCTGCTCCACCAATTCGTGAAAATCATGTTCGGCACGGGCATTAAAGAATGGGATGAGGGGGTTTTCTTCCTGGAAGCGACGCACATATTCATACGTGAATTCATCTTCCAATGTGGTATCTCCAAAAATATGAAGTACATCTGACCGCCCTAAGCCTCGGCGAACCAAATCAGAGACAACCGTAGAATCTTTGCCACCGCTAAACGAAACCATTAGGGCACGGCTAGAAAAACGTTGGACAGCGTTCTGAATGAATTGAAACGCTTCATCTTCCAGATTTAGTAGATGCGGGTGGTTAACTTCAAGTTGTTTACCATAATCGCGGATAAGTTGCTCATCCAAACTATCATAATGCTGGCTATCACGAATGTACTCTGCAATAGCCAGCAAATCATCATTTAATTGCTCGCCCTTCGGCAGTGCAACTGATTGCCCATTGATAAAATATGTACGGCTTTTACTGCTACGCCAAACGCTGTCCGTAGTCAATGGACCGTGTTCATAAAACTGCAAAATACGTCGCTCGCGAGCAAAAACTGGGCGAACATCGGTGGTAAGATACCGAAGCTTTCCACCACACGCAGGACAACTCGCTTTTTTATTTGTTTTTATGGGATGATTACAATTATCACACCAATAAATATCGTTAGAAGTTTTTTGCATACTCTCTCTTTTGGTTAGTCGGTAAATACTCTGTGCAGATTTTTTGTGGTAATTATTGCTTTTGCAGGTACCATACTATGCATTACATTATAGCAACAAATACCCGAGTTTGCACACTTTTCCCGGAAGTTGCACGATATAGCAATCCATAGTTTGCAAAATTAGTAGATAATGCTCCTATTTCATCTAATAGGGTCTTATACTAGTACACCGCGGCAGAAGTGAGGCGACAGTTAAGCGGCGAGCGCTTTGCCTTT